>NZ_JBHYGG010000271.1:0-42447 GCF_051859125.1 Gemmata sp. | reverse complement strand
TACCCGCCACGCGGCGGGTGCGCACCGGCACCGAGCTTATCGTGAAGAACATCTACTGTCGTCCCTCCGGGACTGAAAGCATTGAGCCCCCGAACGGGGGCGGCAGTCCGTAGCCCAGGGTGCGAACCCTGGGTCCGAGGGGTGCGAACCCTGGGGTTCCTGGGTGCCAACCCTGCGTCCCCTCGCCTCTGGAAACACGCCCCAGATTGTGGACAATGGCGCGACCCACCCGAGGTGCGCCATGCTCCGTGTCACGCTCGCTGCACTTCTCGCGCTCCCCGCGCTCGCGTCCGCCGCGCCGCCGGACTTCGACAGGGACGTTGCCCCAATCCTCGCGGCCCGCTGCATTGACTGCCACTCCGGGCCGAAACCGAAGGGCAAGTACGACGTGTCGCACAAGGCGAACGTGGACGCGGTCGAGCTGTGGAAGCGCGTCGAGGCCGGCAAGATGCCGCCTAAGAAGCCGCTGCCCGAGGCCGAAGCGAAGGTGCTCAAGGCGTGGGTGGACGGGGGCGCGAAGTGGGGCACCGACCCCATCGACCCGTTCCGCATCACCACCGCGACGCGGGCCGGGTACGACTGGTGGTCGCTGCAACCCGTGAAGCGCCCCGCGGTTCCCGATGTCGCGAATCCGAAGCTCGAAGTCCGAAACGAGATCGACCGGTTCGTACTCGCGAAGCTGAGTGACAAGGGGTTGTCACCGTCGCCGCCGGCCGACCGGCGCACGCTCATTCGCCGCGTCACGTTCGACCTCATCGGTCTGCCGCCGACGCCGGAGGAGGTGGAAGCGTTCGTCAAAGACGACGCGCCGGACGCGTACGAAAAGCTGGTCGACCGCCTGCTCGCGTCGCCGCACTATGGCGAGCGCTGGGCCAGGCACTGGCTCGACGTGGTGCGGTACGGCGAGACCGACGGGTTCGAGCGCAACAAGCCGCGGCCGAACGCATGGCCGTACCGCGACTGGGTGATCCGCGCTCTCAACGCCGACCTGCCCTACGACGAGTTCGTGCGGTTGCAACTCGCGGGCGACGTGCTGAAGCCGAACGACGCCGACGCGGTGCGAGCCACGGGGTTCCTCGTCGCGGGGGTTCACAACACGGTGCTCGGCAACGAGCAGATGCGGCTCATCGCCCGGCAGGACGAACTCGAAGACATCGTCGGTGCGGTCGGGCAGACGTTTCTCGGCCTGACGGTGAACTGTTCCCGCTGCCACGACCACAAGTTCGACCCGATCTCGCAGACCGACTTCTACCGGCTCGCGGCGGCGCTCGCGGGCGTCGGCTTCGGCGAACGGGCGATCCCGAACACGAAGGCGACGCAGGAGCTCGCGGCACTCGGCAAGCAACTCGACGAGATCAAGGCCGAGTTGGCGGGCCTGGAGGAGCCGGTGCGTGTGGCGGTCCTCAAGGACAAGGGGATGGCGATGCCGGGTGCGGCGGTGCCGGCCCCGGTCGCCGCGTGGGACTTCCGCAAGTCGGCCGACGACCTCGTCGGCAAGCTGCACGCGAAGCCCGAAGGCGGTGCGAAACTCACGGCGGACGGTGCAGTCCTCGACGGCAAGAAGGGGTTCCTCCGCACGCCAGTGATCCCCTTCGAGTTGAAGGCGAAGACGCTCGAAGCGTGGGTGCGGCTCGACAACCTCACGCAGCGCGGCGGCGGCGTCATCTCGATCCAGTCGCCGGACGGGGTGGTGTTCGACGCGATCGTGTTCGGCGAGCGCGAGCCGGGCCAGTGGATGGCCGGCAGCGACCAGTTCGTGCGGACCAACTCCTTCAGCGGCCCGCCGGAGCCAGACGCCACGAAGGAGCCGGTCCACTTCGCGATCGCGTACACGGCCGACGGCGCGATCACCGGATACCGCAACGGCAAGCTCTACGGCAAGGGGTACGCTTCGCGCGGGCTCCAGACCTTCGCACCGGGCAAGGCGGTGATCCTGTTCGGGTGCCGGCACGAGCCGTTGGGCGGGAACAAGATGCTCGCCGGGACCGTCAGCGTGGCGCGAGTCTATGATAGCGCGTTGTCACCGGAGCAGGTCGCCGGGTCGTTCGCGGGCGGGGCCGGGTTCGTCACCGAGGCCGAGATAGACGCCAAACTCACCGCCGAGCAGAAGGCGACCCGTGCCGACCTTCGCAAGCGCTCAGCACAACTTACCGCGGAACTCGACCAAATGCGGCAGCGGGCCGTGGCCGATAAGACCTACGCGAACGTGCCCGGGAAGCCGGCAGTCACGCGGTTCCTGGTCCGCGGCGACATCGCCCAGCCCGGCGAGGTGGTCGCGCCGGCGGCGCTCGCTTCGGTGAGCGGCCCGAAAGCCGACCTCGGCCTCGCACCCACCGCAAGTGACGCCGACCGCCGAAGCAAGCTCGCCGAGTGGGTGACGGCCGCGAACAACCCGCTGTTCGCCCGCGTCATCGTGAACCGCGTGTGGCACTACCACTTCGGCAGCGGGCTGGTCGAGACGCCGAGCGACTTCGGCTTCAACGGCGGCCGCCCGAGCCACCAGGAAATGCTGGACTGGCTCGCCGCGGAACTCGTCGCACGCAAGTTCAGCCTCAAGGCGATTCACCGGCTCATCGTCACTTCGGCGACCTACCGCCAGGCCTCGGCCCCGCGGAAGGCCGAACTCGCCGCCGATGCTGAGAATCGCTTGCAGTGGCGATTCCGCCCGCACCGGCTGGAAGGCGAGGCGGTTCGCGACGCGATGCTCGCGGTCTCAGGCCTGCTGAACCAGGAGGTCGGCGGCAAGGGGTTCAGCGACTACAAGACGCGGGACTTCAACGGCACTGCGTACTTCGAGCCGATCGACCCGGTCGGCCCGGAGTTCCACCGACGCAGCGTGTACCGCTTCACGCCGCGGGGCGCGAACCAAGGGCTGCTCGACGCCTTCGACTGCCCCGACCCGGCCTCCGCGGCCCCGCGGCGTGCGGTCACCACCACCCCGCTCCAAGCGCTCTCGCTGTGGAACAACGGCTTCGCGCTGCGAACCGCCGAAGCCTTCGCGTCGCGCGTCGCAAAGGACGCCGACTCGCTCGACAAGCAGGTGGTGCGTGCGTGGCAGTTGGCGTACCAGCGCTCGCCAACCCCCGACGAAGCGAAGCTCGCCGCGAAGCTCGCGACCGACCACGGCCTCAAGGCGCTGTGCCGGGCGCTGTTCAACAGCAACGAGTTCGTGACGGTGGAGTGACACGGCGTGACCGCAACACGCACGGAGCGTGACCCATGACCGAGAAGAAATGGCTTGCGTGTGCTGACCCCAGCCCAATGGAATTGTTCTTGATCGACCGAGGTCAACTCGGGAGCCGGAAATTCCGACTCTTTGGCTGCGCCTGCGTGCGAGATGTCTGGGACATTTTGCCTAGTGACGTGCTTCGCCAGGCGATCGTGACGTGTGAACGATTTGCGGACGGCTTGGCAACTGCGAAGGAACTCAAGAAAGCGCGTGACCGGGCCGACCGCACCTATGAGGGTATGGGTGATCTCGTTGCTGACCACAGTGCGATCGCCGTCACGGCGCTTTGTGATGCCGACCCTTCGTTCCCGATGGGTGAAGGGTCGGCGTCGGGCATCTCTGCAGTCGCGGCTGAGGCAAGATCGAATAAGAGAACCACGTGGAGCGCCGCACGGAAGCAAGCAAGGCACCTGCACGCTCAGCTTTTTCGCGACATCTTCGGCAACCCGTTCCGGCCGGTGGTTGTCGATCCGGCGTGGCGGACGTCCACGGTGCTCGCGCTGGCACATGGCATCTACGATGAGCGGGCCTTCGACCGGATGCCGATTCTCGCGGATGCGCTACAAGATGCGGGATGCGACAGCGACGACATCCTGACGCACTGCCGCGGGCCGGGGCCGCACGTCCGCGGGTGCTGGGTCGTCGATCTCGTGCTGGGCAAGGAGTAGGGTGCGTCGAGGCCGGCTCTGCGGCCGAGCCGCACCGTGAGGCGATTGCGGCGTGTGGTGGGCGTATTGCATTCGAGCCACGGGGTTCATCCCCGTGGTGCCTGGAAGCGCGGAACACCACGGGGACAAGCCCCGTGGCTCGAAAGACCAGGGACACGCACGCGCCCCACGGTGCGGCTCGCCGCGAAGCGCGGCTCGACGCACCCTACCGCCGACGCCGCACGTTCGCGCTCCGCGGTTCAGCGTACTGGGGGAAGGATGAACGCTCTCCATCGCCGCGAGTTCTTCAACTGGTCCGCACAGGGGCTCGCGGCCACGGCGTCGGTCGCGCTGCTGGTGCGGGACGGCGTCGTGACCGCCAACACCGGCCCCGCGGCGAGGGCGAAGCGGGCCGTGCAGATCTCGCTCGTCGGCGGGATGAGCCACATCGACAGCTTCGACCACAAGCCTGAACTCGCGAAGCGGCACGGCCAGCCGCTCGGGTCCGATAGCAAGCCCGACGTGTTCTTCGGGCAGGTCGGTCTGCTCCGGAAGCCCGACTGGGAGTTCAAGCAGCGCGGCGAGTCCGGCCTGTGGGTGTCGGAGCTGTTCCCGCACGTCGCCGGCGTCGCCGACGAACTCACCGTCATCCGCTCGATGACCGCCGACAGCGCGAACCACACGCCCGCGTTGTTCGTGCAGAACAGCGGGTTCCAGTTCAACGGCTACCCGGCCCTCGGCTCGTGGCTCAGCTACGGTCTCGGCAGCGTCGCCGACGACCTCCCGGCGTTCGTCGTGCTACCCGACGTCCGCGGCGACGCCAACGGGGCCGCGTCGAACTGGTCGAGCGGGTTCCTCCCGGCCCAGCACCAGGGCGTCGTGTTCCGCGGCGGCGACTCCCCCGTCCGCGACCTGTTCCCCGACACGCCGATCACGCCCGGCGAGGAGCGCGACTCGCGCGACTTCCTGGCGAAGCTCAACGCCGCACACCTCGAACGCAGCGGCCACGAGGCCGACCTCGCGGCGCGCATCAAGAGCTACGAACTCGCCGCCAAGATGCAACTCGCGGTGCCGGCCGTCGCCGACCTGTCGAAAGAGACCGCGAAGACGAGAGCGATGTACGGCACCGACGATCCCGTCACAGCAGACTGCGGGAAGCGCTGCCTGCTCGCTCGGCGGCTGCTCGAAAAGGGCGTGCGGTTCGTGCAGGTCTATAGCGGCGGGCCGATCGCCGGCGCGCCGCGGACGAGCTGGGATGCCCACGAGAACGTGAAGGAGAACCACGGGGCCGAGGCCGCCCGCATCGACAAGCCGGTCGCCGCACTCATGGCGGACCTCAAGCAGCGCGGCATGCTCGACGACACGCTCGTGATCTTCACCACCGAGTTCGGCCGCACGCCGTTCACGCAGTCGGCCGGGAACGTGGTCGGCACCGGCCGCGACCACAACAAGTACGGCTTCTCGTGCTGGCTCGCGGGTGCGGGGCTCAAGCCCGGCACCGCGTTCGGCGAGACGGACGAGATCGGCTGGAAGGCCACCGAGCACCCGGTCGCGTGGCACGACTTCCACGCCACCGTGCTGCACCTGCTCGGCATCGACCACGAGAAACTGACGTACTACCACAACGGCATCAAGCGCCGCCTCACCAACGTCCACGGCGAAGTGGTGAAGGCGATTCTCGCGTAGGGCCGGCTGTGCCGGCCGCGCCTCTCGCACTTCACCACTTCGGCCGGCACAGCCGGCCCTACGAGTTCAGCGGGTACATCGGCCGCTTGATGCGGGTGTAGGTGAAGCGGGCCGGGTTGATCGCCGTGAGGCCGGGGGTGTCCACCGGGATGATCTCGCCAGCGATCGGCGCGTAGGCCGCCTTGTACGCCACCGCCGCCTTTACAACAATCGTGTGCGCCGCACTCGGATCGACGCCGAGGCTGGTGAGCTGGCCGAGGCTGAACGGCGGGGTGCGGAGCGAGTTCAGCACCAGCACGTTGCCGTCGTGCAGGTCGATCACCGCCGCGTGCCCCTGGTCGTTCGCCCGTCGGCCGCCGTGCCGCGGCTCCACCTCGACCCACTTCCCGTCGTGCAGCGACCGCACCGAGCCCTTCACCAGCACCGGGTCGCCGTGGAGCCGGTCCACCGCTCCGCCGACGTGCCCCTCAAACGCGCCGCCGATGCCGAGTTGCTTTGCGTCGGCGACCGCCCCGGGAGCGTACAGAACCACGACGAACCGCTTCGCCTCTTGGGCGAGCAACTCCGCGAGCAGCACCGTTCCGTCACCGGCCGAGCCGCCGCCGATGTTGTCGCCCAGGTCGATCAGCAGGACGGGTGTGTCGGTCGAAGCGATCGCCTGCGCGACTGCGGCCGCCGGCTCGGGCGACGCCACGTTCAGTTGCTCGCGGACGGCCCACATCGCGGCCGCGAGTTTGTCGGCGACCGCCTGCGCCAGTTCAGGCTTCCCGTCGGCGACGGCGATCACGGTCGCGCCGGCGTCGGGCACGTCGGCGTACGGGAACCCGGCCATCACGCTGACCGATAGTACCCCCGGCCGCTTCTCGGCGTCGCGGGCCAGTTCCATGAGCGACGACATCGGTGCGCGTGAGGTGTCCTGGCCGAGCAGGTTGATGAACAGCGGGAGCGCCGTAACGGCGGTCACGGGTGCGATCTCCTTCTTCACCGCCCGCGTCAGCAGTTCCGCCGCGAGTACGCCGCGCTGCCGCTGATCGACGTGCGGGTACGTCTGGTAGCCGACGACGATGTCGGCGTACTTCGCGATCTCCGGGCTCACGTTGGCGTGGAAGTCGAGCGTGACCGCGAGTGGCATGTCGGGGCCGACCGCCTCGCGGAGCCGCTTCACGATCTCGGCGTCGGCCGCGGGGAACCTCGGCGTGACCATCGCGCCGTGGAGCGCGAGCAGCACGCCATCGGACTTCGCGATGCGGACGCCGGTGGTGAGCGCGTCGCAGAAGTGCTCGAAGAACTCGTCGGTGACCGGCCCGCTCGGCGTCGCCCACGCCATCCCGAGGGGCACCGCCTCGAACCCGAACCGGCCCGCCGCCTCGATGAACCCGCCGACCTCGTGGTGCGCGTCCTTCCAGGTCGGCACCATCGCGCTGCCGTGGGTCAGGCTCCCCTCCAGGAACCGCTCGCGGTCCGCCGGGAGGGGGGCGAACGTGTTCGACTCGTGCATGAAGCCGCCGATCGCGATCCGCATGGTTCTTCGGGTGGTGAGTGTCGGGGGGAGTGGCGGGCCGGGTGCGGCCCGGGGGACAGAGAAGTCATTATGCATTGGTGGCCCGTGTCAACGAGGATTCCGTATGATTTCCGGTGCGGGCACCCGGCCCGCGATTCACCCCTGGAGGTAGTTGCCGTGTCCGTGAACGTGGCGGTCGTTGGTGCGACGGGTGCTGTGGGCGATCTGATCCGAAAGGTGCTCGTCGAGCGCGCCTTCCCGGTGAAGACGATCAAGTTCCTGGCCTCGGAGAAAAGCGCCGGCAAAACCGTCGAGTTCGCGGGGAAACCGTACACGGTCGAGCCGATCCGGGCCGAGGCGTTCGCCGGCGTCCAGATCGTACTGAGCAGCACGCCCAGCTCGGTGAGCAAGGAGTTCTCGCCGATCGCCGCGCGGGCCGGGGCGATCGTCGTCGACAACTCGTCGGCGTGGCGCATGGACCCGGACTGCCCGCTTGTGGTGCCCGAGGTGAACGGCGACCAGTTGCACCACATCAAGAAGGGGATCGTCGCGAACCCGAACTGCGTCGCGATCCCGCTGTGCGTGGCGCTCAAGCCGCTCCACGACATCGGCCGGGTGAAGCGGGTCGTCGTCGCGACGTACCAGTCGTCGTCCGGCAAGGGCGCGACCGGGCTGACCGACTTCAACGCGCAGGTCGCGGCGTGGGGCACGGGCAAGCCGGTGCCGGCCCCGACCGCGCACCGGGCGCAGCTCGCCGGGAACGTCATCACCCTCGACTGGGCACTCGACCCGAACGGGTTCACCGAGGAAGAGAACAAGGTCATCAACGAGACGAAAAAGATCCTGGGCGACGCCAGCATCGGCGTGTGCCCGACGTGCGTGCGGGTGCCGGTGAAGGTCGCGCACTCGGAGGCCGTCACGGTCGAGTTCCACACCCCGATCTCGGTCGCCGACGCGAAGGCCGCACTCGCGAAGGCCCCGGGCGTCGTGTTCATGGACGAGATGAAGGACGGCAAGTTCCCGCAGCCGATCCTCGCCGAAGGCAGCGACCACACGTTCGTCGGCCGCGTCCGCCAGGACCCGAGCAACCCGAACGCTCTGTGTTTGTGGGTGGTGTCCGACAACCTCCGCAAGGGGGCCGCGACCAACGCCGTGCAGTGCGCCCAGGAGTTGGTCAAGCGCGGCATCGTGAAGTAGAGCCACAGCCACGGATGAACACAGATGAAACACGGATGAAGACAAGATTGATTTGAACTCAGTCTTCCGTCCTATCCGTGTTTCATCTGTGTTCATCCGTGGCTCACTCTTATGAGGAATTTGAAGCTCACCATCCGCTACGACGGCACCGACTTCTTCGGCTGGCAGACGCAGCCGGGGAAGCGGACCGTGCAGGAGACGGTCGAGCGGGCGGTCGCCGAGATCACGCGGGAAGAGCGGCCGCGGCTGAACTGTAGCGGCCGCACCGACTCCGGGGTCCACGCGGTCGGGCAGGTCGCCAACGTCTACACCGCCTCGAAGCTCCCGTGCGAGGTGCTGCTCAAGGCGGTCAACGCCAAGCTGCCCGCGGACGTCGGCGTCCGCGAGGTGGTCGAAGTCCCGCAGAGCTTCTGCGCGAACAAGGACGCCGTGCGGAAGATGTACCGGTACGTCGTGCAGGATGGCCGGCTGCAAGACCCGTTCATGCGGAAGTACGCGTGGTTCGTGCGGCAAAGCCTTGATCCCGAGGCGATGCGGCGGGCCGGGCGGTGCCTGCTCGGCCGGCACGACTTCCGGTGCTTCGAGACCGAGTGGCCGAACCGCCTCACCAGCGTGCGGACCATTACCCACCTGGGGGTGAACCGGTTCGGCGAGTTCATCTGGATCGAGGTCGAGGCCGACGGGTTCCTGTACAACATGGTCCGCGCGATCGCGGGAAGCCTCGTGCAGGTCGGCCGCGGGTTCTGGCCCGAGACGCAGATCGCCGACGTGCTGCACGCGATGGACCGCCGCCTCGCCGGCCCGACCGCCCCGAGCGAGGGGCTGTTCCTGATGCGCGTGACGTATCCGGGCGAGCGGGGGACGTGAGTCCCCCGGTTTCCGACCTCACCAGATGGTAATTCCACCGGGGGACTCACGTCCCCCGCTCGCCAAAGACTCGATTCATGTCCGAACACACCTACCCGCCTGAACTCGCCGTCGCCCCGCTCGCCGCGGTCCCGTCGCTGACCGTTCGAGTCCCCGGCAGCAAGAGCATCACGAACCGGGCGCTCGTGCTGGCGGCCCTTGGGGGAACCAACTCCTGCGAGCTTCGCGGGGCGTTGCACAGTGAAGACACGGCGGTGATGATCGACGCCCTCCGGGCTCTCGGCGTGAGTGTTGAGGTTCACGACCAAGACCCCGACACCGTCTACATCTGGCGGCCCGAGCAACTCGGACACGCGCAACCGGCCGCGGACCTGTTCGTCGGCAACTCGGGCACCACGGTCCGGTTCCTTACTGCTGCGCTCGGAACGCTGAAGGGCCGGTATCGGCTCGACGGCGTGCCGCGGATGCGCGAGCGGCCGATCGAGGAGTTGCTCGACGGGATGCGGCAACTCGGGGTGGACGCGCAGAGCGAGCAGAACAACGAGTGCCCGCCGGTGGTGGTGAACGCGACCGGGCGGATGGGCGGGACGGCCCGGATTCGCGGCGACCGGAGCAGCCAGTTCCTCAGCGGCCTGCTGATGGTCGGCCCGTTCACGCCGGTCGAGACCGTGATCGAGATCGTCGGGCCGCTCGTGTCCGAGCCCTACGTCGCGATGACGCTGCGGATGATCGAGCAGTTCGGCTACCGCGTCGAGGTCGGGCCGGGGCACCGCTACCGGTTCCCGCCGAACCAGGGGCGGCACTTCTGCGGCGCGTACGCCATCGAACCCGACGCCTCGGCCGCGTCGTACTTCTGGGCGGCGGCGGCAATTACCGGCGGGCGCGTTATGGTCTCCGGGTTGACCCGCAAGAGTCTCCAGGGCGACGTGCGGTTCGTTGAGGTTCTCGAACAAATGGGGTGCCGCGTCGAGGAGACCGCTGCCGGCATTGCGGTCCAGGGCGGCGCGCTTCGCGGCGTCGATGTCGATATGAACGACATCAGCGACACCGTGATGACGCTCGGTGCGGTCGCGTGCTTCGCCGAGGGGCCGACCACGATCCGCAACGTCGGCCACATCCGCCACAAGGAGACGGACCGCATCGCGGCGCTCGCCACCGAACTCCGCAAGCTCGGGGCGGCCGTCGAGGAGCGTGACGACGGGCTGACGATCGCGCCAGGGCCGCTCAAGGGGTGTGCGGTCGATACCTACAGCGACCACCGCATGGCGATGAGCCTCGCACTCGTCGGGCTGAAGGTGCCGGGGGTCGTAATCCGCAACCCGGGCTGCGTCGCGAAGACGTACCCCGGGTTCTGGGGCGACCTCGACGCGCTGCACCGCCCGCCCGCGTGACCGGCACACCCGGCACCGCCGCGCACCGCTCCCGCCGCACCCGGGCGCAATCACCGCCGTCTGGCCGCGGCGGGTTGCACGCCCGCACAACGGATGGGATGATGCTGCTGCTCGCCCGTTAAGGACCAGAGGACAGAACCCAGAAGGGTAGAGGACAGGAGCGGACCCGGGGCCGCTTCGACACCGGCCCCTCTGTCGTCTGGTCTTCTGACCACTGGTCCCAAGGACCGTTCGATGCCGTCCGACGAACACACGAGCGACGCGCCGCACAGCCACGTCGACCCGCCGACGCACCCGGACCTCCGCCGGTTGGCGGTCCCGCTATCGCCGGCGCACACGCCGTCCGAGGCCGAGATGGACGGGACGCTCGCCGGCCGCGACCGCCTCGGTGCGGCCGCGTTCGACGTCGCGCTGAAGACCGGGCACCCCGGCCCGCTCGACGTCCTCAGCCGGGCCGAGCAACCGCCGATCATCCCCGGGTACGACATCGTCGCCGAACTCGCCCGCGGCGGCATGGGGGTCGTGTACAGCGCCCGCGACCTGGTCCTCGAGCGCGAGGTCGCCATCAAGACGCTGCTGCCGGGCATGGCCTCCCGGTTCGAACTCGTCGCTCAGTTCACCCGCGAGGCCAAGATCACCGCCCGGCTCCAGCACCCCGGGGTGCCGCCGATCCACGCCCTCGGCACCCTGCCCGACGGCCGGCCGTTCCTCGTCATGAAGCTGATCCGGGGCCGCACGCTCCAGGAGGAGATCGAGAACCGCGACCGGGCGCACGACCTGCCCCGGCTCGTCGGCGTCTTCGAGCAGATCTGCCAGACGGTCGGGTACGCGCACAGCCTCGGGATCATCCACCGCGACCTGAAGCCGCTCAACGTCATGGTCGGCGCGTTCGGCGAGGTTCAGGTGATGGACTGGGGGCTGGCCCGCGAGGTGCGCGGGGTCCGCCGCGACCTGCCCGACGAGTTGCCCCTGGACATGACCCGCAAGGGCGGCCCGCCCACGCCCACGACCGGCTCGACCCGCATCGGCCGGGCCAAGGGCACGTCGTCGTTCATGCCCCCCGAGCAGGCCCGCGGGGACTGGGACAGCGTGGACGCCCGGGCCGACGTGTTCACCCTGGGCGGGGTCCTCTGCACCATCCTCACCGGGAAGCCGCCGTACACCGGGCCGAACGGGCAGGCGGTCCTCGGGCTGGCAGTCGAGGGGAACCTGGACAGCGCGTACGAGCGGCTCGAAGCGTCCGGGGCCGACCCCGAACTGATCGCACTGTCGAAGCGGTGCCTGAGCCCCGAGGCCGCCGACCGGCCCGGCACCGGGAAGGTCGTGGCCGAGGCCGTCGCCGCGTACCGGTCCAGTGTCGAGGAGCGGGCGCGGCTCGCGGCCACCGAGTCGGCCGTGTCCGCGGCCCGCGCCGAGGAGGCCGCCCACGGGCACGCCCTCGCGTACTGCACCCTCGCCAGCGCGCTCCAGGACAAGGGCGACCTGCCGGCCGCCATCGAGGCGTACCACGAGGCGCTGCGGCTGAACCCGAACTTCGCCCCGGCCTACGCGAACCTCGGGGTCGCGCTCCACGACACCGGCGACCTCCCCGGCGCGATCGCCGCGTACCGCGTGGCCATCGACATCGACCCGGCCGACCCGAAGGTCCACTCGAACCTCGGCATCGCGCTCCGGGAGGCCGGGAACGTCGCCGGCGCGATCACCGAGTTGAAGCAGGTCGTCGAGCTGGACCCGGAGAACCCCGAGGCCCACTTCGACCTCGGGAACCTGCTCCAGGCGGTCGGCAACCTCGACGCCGCGATCGACCGGTTCGAGGAGGCCCGGTTCCTGGCCCCGGACAACTCGACCGTCCTCCTGCACCTCGCGGTCGCGTACCTCGTCAAGAAGCGGACCGACGACGCGGCCGACGCGGCCCGCGAGTCGATCGCGCTGAACCCGCTCGACCCGAACGCCGACACCGCCCACGCCGTCCTCCTGCTGGCGCAGGGCGACACGTTCCGCGGCAAGGCGGCGCTGGGCGAAGCGGTCCGCCACGACCCAACCCGCTGGGAGGGCGTGTTCCGCCAGCTCTTCCCGGACGCCCCGCTCCCGTCGCGCCCGCTCGACCTGTAATCCGGCCCCCGCTACGGCCCCGTTGCGTCGGGTTCGTCTTCGAGCGGCACCGGTTCGCGGCCGCTCGCCAGAATCCACCGCAGCGCGGTGAGCGCGATCAGCCCGAGCGCCGGCGCGCCGACCGCCAGCAGCCACAGATCGTCCCAGGTCAGCAGGTACGCGACGACGGACCCCATCGCGGCCGCACCGAGCAGGAACACGAGCCACGGCGTCCACCGCCACGGGTCGCCGCGGTCCACGGGGATGAAGTGCGGGTCCGACGCCTCGGCCGACCTGGCGAGCGTGAGGAGGAAGCCGCCGGGCGGGAACGCGACGGGCCGGTGGCACACGCCGCAGGTGAACCCCGGGTGCGGCCAGCCGACGGGGAGGTGCGTGGGAGCGGCGCAGAACGGGCAGGCGAACGACGGCACGGCGTCACCGGGGCGAGGTGGGGGCGGGGGTGGACCGCAAGGATAGCACCACGTCCCGGGCCGTTCCAAGAGTGCCCGATCAGTTTGTCGCGCGATAGCGCCTTCGCGGGGTCGGGGCTTGTCGGGCGTTCCGGCGGCGTGGCATAATGACACCTCTCCCGACGCGACGCCACGTTTCCGCCCCCGAGGATGCACCCGCAATGTCCCTGCGACACCACGCCCCGGCCGTTCTGGCCGGGTTACTGCTCGTTCTCAGCGCACACCCCGCACCCGCCCAGATGCCGTTCGACGACCCCGTCCTCGAGCGGATGCGGAAGGACGTCTTCTTCCTCGCCGGTCCCGAGTGCGAGGGCCGCGGCGTCGAAACCAAGGGCATCGAGAGGGCCGCCGACTACGTCGTCGCGGCGTTCAAGGACGCCGGGCTGCGGCCCGCGATGAAGGACGGCTCGTACTTCCAGCCGTTCACCATCACCGCCGGCGTGAAGCTCGACAAGCCGACCAAGCTCGTCCTCACCGGCCCGGCCGGCGACGCGAAGGAACTTAAGCTCGGCACCGACTTCAACCCGATGGGGTTCAGCCCCACGTCGAAGGCCAGCGCCGGCCTCGTGTTCGTCGGCTACGGCGTTACGGCCCCGAAGCTCAAGTACGACGACTATGAGGGGGTCGAGGTCGCCGGGAAGATCGTCGTGATGCTGCGGCGCATCCCGCGGTACGGCGAAAAAGGCGAGAAGCGGTTCGACACCACCGCGCCGAGCGCCGACGAGAGCGAGTTCGCACCGTTCGCGGCGAAGATCGAGAACGCGGTCGCGCACAAGGCGGCCGGCATCATCATGGTGAACGACACCACGGCCGCCGGCCCCCGCGACCCGCTCCCGCAGTTCCTCAACCACGCGATGGGCACCGAGCCGGCCCCCTTCCCCGTCATGTTCGTCAAGCGCGAGGTGCTCGACCCGCTGATCGCGACCGGCCCGGTCCGCACCGTGGCCGACATCGAGGCGCTCATCGACAAGGACCTGAAGCCGCGGTCGTTCGACATCAAGGGGTGGAAGGCCGACGCGGAAGTGTCGGTCGTGAAGACCGAGTTCAAGTGCAAGAACATCGTCGGCGTGCTCGACGGGCACGGCCCGCTGGCCGAAGAGACGGTGGTGATCGGCGCGCACTACGACCACATCGGGTACGGCCAGTTCGGGAGCCTCGGCGGCGCGGCCGGCAACGGGAAGGTGCACTACGGGGCCGACGACAACGCGAGCGGCACCACGGGGCTGATCGAGCTGGCCCGGCGGTTCGGCGCGGTGAAGGACCGGCAGGGCCGGCGGCTCGTGTTCATCGCGTTCAGCGCCGAGGAGCGCGGCCTGTTCGGGTCGCAGTTCTACTGCAAGAACCCGCTGTTCCCGCTCGACACCACCGCCGCGATGATCAACATGGACATGATCGGCCGCACCAAGCCGGTGCCCACCGACTGGCTCGGGGTCGCCGAGAAGAAGGACCGGCTCATCGTGTACGGCACCGGCACCGGCGACGGGTTCGAGAAGCTGGTGGACGCGGGCAACGCCAGGACCGGCGACTTCCGGCTCACGAAGCTCGCGGCCGGCAGCGGCCCGAGCGACCACGACTCGTTCTACCGCAAGAAGGTGCCGGTGCTGTTCCTCTACACCGGCACGCACGGCGAGTACCACCGGCCGACCGACGTGCCGGAGAAGATCAACGTGCCGGGGATGAAGAAGGTCGCGGACCTCGTCGAATACCTCGCGGCCGAGTTGGCGACCCGCGACCGGCCCAAGTACTTCGCCACGAAGGACCCGTGGAGCGACCCGACCGAGACCCGCAGCGCCCGCCCGGCCGGCCCGAAGCTGAGCGTGCTGCCGGACTACAACTACGAGGGCGAGGGGATGCGGCTCGAGGGCGTGAACGCCGGCGGCCCCGGCGACAAGGGCGGCCTGAAAGAGGGCGACGTGATCGTCGAGATCGGCGGCAAGCCGGTGAAGAACGTCGGCGGGTACATGACCGCGATGAGCGGCACCAAGGCCGGCACCGCCACCGACATCGTGGTGCTGCGGAAGGAGAAGCGGGTGACGCTGAAGGTCACCCCGGAGTGACGGCGAACCGAGAAGACAGAGTTATCCGCAGATTACGCAGAAGACGCAGATTTGAAGACAAAGGACGTAGGAAATCCGCTTCCGGTCCTGTCTTTGAAATCTGCGTCTTCTGCGTAATCTGCGGGTAAACCCCTTCTCCGAGGTTCCCGTGGACATCCCGCACGTTCAGCTCGTCCGCCAGACCGCCCAACAGCCGACCGTCGCCGACGTCGCCGGCGAGGTCCGCAACCAGTGGCTCACCTCCAAAACCGCCAAGCGCATCAAGCCGGGTATGCGGGTCGCCGTCGGGTGCGGCAGCCGCGGCATCAAGAACTACCTCACCATCGCGAAGGCCACGATCGACGCGCTCAAGGAACTCGGGGCGGTGCCGTTCGTCGTCTCCGCGATGGGCTCGCACGGCGGGGCCACGCCGGCCGGCCAGCGCGAGCTGCTCGCGAGCTACGACATCGACGAGGCGCACCTCGGCGTGCCCGTGCTCACCGACATGGACGCGGTCGTGATCGGCACCAACACCGTCGGCCAGCCCGTGTACTGGGACAAGAACGCTCTGGCGGCCGACGCCGTGGTGACCGTGTCGCGGGTGAAGCCGCACACCGACTTCCGCGGCAACTTCGAGAGCGGCATCCTCAAGATGCTGGTCATCGGGTTCGGCAAGCGGCACGGGGCCGACCAGGTCCACAGCTTCGGCCCCCGCGGGCTCCGCGACATGATCCCCGCCGCCGGCCGCGTCATCCTGGAGAAGACCCCGTTCATCGGCGGGCTCGCGATCCTGGAGAACGCCAAGGAAGAAACGGCGAAGCTCGAGGTCGTGGACCGCGACGACCTGTGGGACCGGGAGCCGGAGCTGCTCGTCGTGGCCCGCGGGCTCCTCGGCCGGATGCCGTTCAAGGCGCTCGACGTGCTCATCATCGGCGAGTGCGGGAAGAACTACTCCGGGGCCGGGATGGACCCGAACGTCGTCGGCCGGATGCTCATCGAGGCGTCGCCCGAGGTCGAGACCAACGACCCGCGAATCACCCGCATCGGCGTGCTCGACGTGTCCCCCGAGAGCCACGGGAACGCGACCGGCATCGGCATCGCCGACCTGACCACGAACCGGGCACTCACCGGCATCGACCAGGGCGCGTTCCGCATGAACAACCTGACCGCCCGGTCGCTGTGGCGGAGCAAGCTCCCGATCGGGTTCGAGACGGACCGCGAGGTGATCGAGGCGTGCCTCGACACGTGCTGGCAGCCGGACATCCCGAACGCGAAGTTCGCCCTGATCCCGAACACGCTGGAGGTGGTCGAACTGTGGGCGTCGGCCCCGCTCGTCGCCGAGGTCCGCGGCCTGCCGCACATCGAGGTTCTGGGCGGCCCGCGGCCGCTGCCGTTCGACGCGGCCGGGAACCTGCTCCAAGAAGCGCTGTTCCCGCACAGCGTCCGCGGCCGCCGGACCGGCGCGCAACACTGACCCCAGGGGCAGTGCTCCGATCCGATCTGGACCCGGCCTCGGTGGGGCCGGACTGCCCTGTTGAGTCGTTCGCCTCAGTCGGGCCGCCCTCCGTGGCGGCCCGACTGAGGCCGAGGAATTCGATCGAGCAACTGCGTGAATCGGGGACACGGGCACACCCGCGAGTGAGTCTTGCGCCCCAAGTCTTGTAGCTGAATTGAGATCGGGCCCCGGCAATCCGTTGAACGATCTTTCTTCGGGACGGGTTATTGGTTTCGGTTTGATTCCGGACATGGGTGTGCATGTCGTCCGGAATCAATGAGAGCGGTGCGATCGACCCCAGGTCCGCGACAACGCACGGGTCCAGAATCGCGGCCCGTCTGGTGAGAGCGCCGCGTCGAAGTTGGGGTTGAACCCGGTTCCGGCGTGTGGTGAAATCTGCCTTCACCACAGAGTCCACGGACGGACCACACCATGAAGACGACCGCCGCCGTCCTCGTTGCGCCCGGCCGGCCGCTCGAACTCGCCGACCTCGAAATCCCCGCTCTCAAGCCCGGCCAGGTTCTCGTCGAAGTCGCGTTCTGCGGCGTGTGCCACACGCAGGTTCTGGAGGCCCGCGGGCACCGCGGCGAGGACCGGTACTGCCCGCACTGCCTCGGCCACGAGGGCAGCGGCACGGTCCGCGAGGTCGGAGCCGGCGTCGCGAAGGTGAGGCCCGGCGACCGCGTGATCCTGTCGTGGATCAAGGGCAGCGGGGCCGACGTCAACAGCACCGTCTACGACTGGAGCGGCCGCCCGGTGAACGCCGGCGGCATCACCACCTTCGCCACCCACACCGTCATCAGCGAGAACCGCCTCACCGTCGTCCCCAACGGCATGGACATGCGGCTCGCCGCGCTCGTCGGCTGCGCCGTGCCGACGGGGGCGGGCGTCATCTTCAACACCGCCAACCCGCGGCCGGGGGAGAGCCTCGTGGTGTTCGGGGCCGGCGGCATCGGCTCGTGCGCGATCGCGGCCGCCGCGCTGGCCGGGTGCGTTCCTGTCATTGGGGTCGACGTGAACCCAGACAAGCTCGGCCTGGCGAAGCAACTCGGCGCGACGCACACGATCAGCGCCCGCACCGGCGACCCGGTTCAGCAAATCCGGGCGCTGTGCCCCGGCGGGGCCGACTTCGCCGTCGAGGCGACCGGCAACCCGGCCGTCATGCAGCAGGCGCTCGCGTGCGTGCGGCCGCAGGGCGGCACCGCCGTCGTGGTGGGGAACGCGAGGCACGGGCAGACGCTCGAGATCGACCCCCGCGAACTCAACCAGGGCAAGCGGCTCCTCGGCACCTGGGGCGGGGACAACAACCCGGACCGCGACTTCCCGCGGTACTGCAAGCTCATCGCCGCCGGGAAGCTGAACCTCGAACCGCTCCTGTCGCGGACCTACGCACTGGCGGACGTCAACGCGGCGCTGAACGACCTCGAACACGGCCTGTGCGCCCGGCCGCTCATCAAGGTCGCGGGGTGAACCATGCTGATCGGCCTCGACTTCGACAACACGATCGTCCGCTACGACCGGCTGTTCCACCGCCTCGCGGTCGAGCGCGGCCTCGTGCCGGCGGCGCTGCCCGCGACGAAGCAGGCGGTCCGCGACCACATGCGGACGAGCGGCCGCGAGGACGACTGGACCGAGCTCCAGGGCGTCGCGTACGGCCCGCGGATCGCGGACGCCGAGCCGTGGCCGGGCGTCCGCGAGTTCCTCGGGCTGTGCTGGGACGCCGGGGCGCAGGTCGCGGTCGTCAGCCACAAGACGCGGCACCCGTACCGCGGCGAGAAGCACGACCTGCACGCCGCAGCCCTGCACTTCCTCGAGGCGCACGGGTTCTTCGACCTCGGCCTGTCGCGCGACCGCGTGTACCTCGAACCCACGCTCGCCGAGAAGCTCGCCCGCGTCGGGGCGCTCCGGTGCGCCGCGTTCGTGGACGACCTGCCCGAGGTGCTCGCGGAGGCCGCGTTCCCGGCCCGCGTGCGGAAGGTGCTGTTCGACCCCGCGAACGCGCACGGTGCGAGCCGGAGCGTCACCCGCGTGACCTCGTGGCACGCCTGCGCCGGCGCGCTGCTCGTCGCCCGGGAGGTGGCCGCGTGACAGACCCCGTCACCGATTCCGTCAGGCGCATCGTCCGCAACGCCGGCCTGGGCGCGGTGCGGGCGCTGGTGCCGCTCGCCGGCGGGAAGAACAACCGCGTGTACCGCGTCGAGGCCCAGAACGGCGATGCCGTTCTCAAGTCCTACTTCCGCCACCCCGACGACCCCCGCGACCGCCTCGGGGCCGAGTGGGCGTTCGCGCGGTTCGCGGCCGGGTGCGGGGCCAACCGCACCCCCGAGCCGCTGTCGGCCCTGCCGGACGCGGGACTAGCGCTGTACGAGCTGCTGGCCGGGCGGCGGCCGACCGCGGCCGACGTGACCGACGATATCGTGGCGCAGGCAACGGACTTTGTGGAGGCCCTGAACGCGGCACGGTGGCGGCCGCTCGGGGCCCGGCTGCGGGTCGCGTCGGAGGCGTGCTTCAGCGTGGCCGAGCACCTCGGCACCGTCGCCCGCCGCGTCGACCGGCTCGCGGGCGTCGCCGACCCGGTCGCGGCCGCGTTCGTCCGCGAGGAACTCCTCCCGGCGTGGCGCGAGGTGCGGGCCGCGGTGGGCGGCCCCGCGTCGGTCGGCCGCCCGCTGGAGCCGACCGAGCGGTGCGTGTCGCCGTCCGACTTCGGGTTCCACAACGCCCTGATCGGGACCGACGGCCGGGTGCGGTTCCTCGACTTCGAGTACGCGGGATGGGACGACCCCGCGAAGCTCGTGTGCGACTTCTTCTGCCAGCCCGCGGTGCCCGTTCCCGAGCGGTACTTCGAGGCGTTCGCGCACGCCGTCTCGGTGTACTTCCAGAAGCCCGCCTCGGTGCTTGCCCGGGTCCGGGCGCTGCTGCCCGTGTACCGGCTCAAGTGGGTGTGCATCCGGCTCAACGAGTTCCTCCCGACCGACGGCAGCCGCCGCACGTTCGCCCTGCCCACCGAGGACTCCGCGGCCCGGCGGGCCGCCCAGCTCGACGCGGCACGGGCCGCACTCCGCCACCTTCAGGTTCAGGGGGCCGCAGCATGAAAGTCGTCGTCCTCGGGGCGAACTCGTTCTCGGGCCAGGACTTCGTGGACCTGCTCCTCGACGACCCGGCGTACTCGGTGGTCGGCGTCAGCCGCTCGCCCGAGCGCGGGCCGCTGTTCCTGAAGTACCGCACGCGGCCGAACCTCGCCCGGTACCAGTACCACCGGCTCGACCTGAACCGCGACGCGGGCGACCTCCTCGCCCTGCTCGACCGCGAGCGGCCCGAGGCGGTCGTGAACTTCGCCGCCCAGAGCGAGGTGGCCCCGAGTTGGGACCACCCCGAGCACTGGTTCCAGACGAACACCGTCGCGCTGGCGAAGCTCGTGAACCACCTGCGGAAGCAGACGTACCTGAAGCGCTACCTGCACGTCTCGTCGCCGGAGGCCTACGGCACCTGCGTCGGCCGCGTGACCGAGGACGCGCCGCTGAACCCGAGCACCCCCTACGCCGCGAGCAAAGCGGCCGCCGACTTTCTGCTCAACACCTACGCGAAGCAGTTCGGGTTCCCCCTCCTCACCGTGCGGGCGACGAACGTGTACGGCGCGCGGCAGCAGTTGTTCAAGATCATCCCGCGTTCGGCGATCTACACGAAGCTCGGCACGCCGATCGAACTGCACGGCGGCGGCCGCGCCGTGAAGTCGTACGTCCACATCCGCGACGTGTCCCGCGGCGAAAAGCTGATCCTCGAGCGCGGCCGCGTGGGGCAGATCTACAACCTGTCGCCGGACGCGGGGGTCGAGGTCCGCGAGGTCGTTCGGCTCATGTGCGAGCGGCTCGGGAAGCGGTTCGAGGACGCGACCCGCACCGTCGAGGAGCGGCCCGGCCAGGACGCCGCGTACGTCATCGACTCGACCAAGGCCCGCACCGAGCTCGGCTGGGCACCAACCGTGCCGCTCGCCGAGGGGCTCGCCGAGGTCGTGGCCTGGGTGAACGAGTACTGGGCCGAGATCCGGAACGAGTCCCTGCAGTACAAGCACGCCGCGTGAGGAACACCATGAGGCACCCGTGCCGCGTCTGCGGCCGCATCGGCGTCCGCGAGCACCTCGACTTCGGCCCGCAGGCCGTGCGGAACCGCTTCCTGCGGAGTGCCGACGAGGTGGAGTACACGCACCCGCTGAGCATCGGCTACTGCGGCTCGTGCGGGGTCGTTCAACTCACCGCTCCGCCGCCGGTCGATGAGTTGCGGCCGCTCTTCGAGTGGGTGAGTTACAACGAACCCGAGCGCCACCTCGACGATCTCGTCCGCACGCTGACTCGGCTCCCCGGCGTCACCCCGAACTCGACCTTCGCCGGACTGACGTACAAGGACGACTCGACCCTCGCCCGGCTCAACCGCCTCGGGTTCGCAAACACCTGGCGGCCGGACGTCCGCACCGACCTGGGGATCGCCGCACCGTTCGCGGGCGTCGAATCGGTCCAGGCCGTGATGCGGCCGGAAGGGGCGAAGCGGCTCGCGGCGAAGTTCGGCCGGCCCGACGTGCTGCTCGTCCGGCACGTCCTCGAACACACGCACGACACCCAGGCCGCACTCGCCTGGGCCGCGGAACTCGTCGAACCGGGCGGGTACGTCGTGTTCGAGGTGCCGGACACGGTCCGCGCCCTGGAGCGGCTCGACTACACGACCGTGTGGGAGGAGCACACGCTGTACTTCACGCCGGTGTCGCTGCGGGCGTGCGTCGGCCGCGCCGGGTTCGACGTGGTGGCGCTGGAGACCTACCCGTACACGCTCGAGAACTCGCTCGTGGTGATCGCCCGCGCCGGCGACGCCCAGCACCGCACGGTCGCGAACGACGTGGCCGGCATGGCCCGCGCCGACCGGTTCGTGAGTGAGTTCCAGCGCGTCCGCTCCCGGACCCGCCGTCTCCTGTGCGGCCGCGGCCGCGTCGCCATGCTCGGGGCCGGGCACCTCACCGGTGCGTTCGTCAACCTCTACGGCCTTGCGGGGCAGATCGAGTTCGTCGCCGACGACAACCCGCACAAGCACGGCCTGTTCATGCCCGGCTCGCGGCTCCCGGTCCGACCCACCTCCGAACTGCTCACCCGCGGCATCGACCTGTGCCTGATGACCGTCCGGCCGGAGATCGAGGACGCGGTCGCGGCCAGGAACGGTGCGTTCACCGCGGGCGGCGGCGTGCTCGCGTCGGTGTTCCCGGACAGCCCCTACGCCCTGGAACGCTCCGAGCGCCTCGCGGGGGTGCCGGCATGACGGGCGTGCGGGTCCTCAGCAACGAGGTGCTCGTCGCGACCACCGGCGTGGTGCGCGTGACCGCAGCCGACGCGGCCGAGGTCGTGCGCCGCGGAACCAGCAGCGAGCGGAAGCGCGCAAGGTTGTGCGCGCACCCGGCCGCGACCGACCCGCTGCACGAGATGCTCATCTGCCTCGCACGGGGCACATACATCCGCCCGCACCGGCACTCGGGAAAGTCCGAGTCGTTCCACGTCATCGAGGGCGAACTCGATGTCGTCCTGTTCGACGACGGCGGCACCGTCCGCGACGTGATCCGCATGGGGCCGTACCCGTCGGGGCGCACCTTCTTCTACCGGCTGGCGGAACCGACGTACCACACGGTCCTGGTGACCACCCCGCACGTCCTGTTCCACGAGACGACGAGCGGCCCGTTCGACCCCGCCGGCTCGGAGTTCGCGCCGTGGTCGCCCGCCGAGGGCGAGCCCGCAGCGGACGAGTACCTCGCCGCGCTCCGCACGACAATCGGCCACCCCGCGGGGGCCGTGGCGTGACGCGGAAGCACTCCATCATCATCGGCGGCACAAAGGGCGTCGGCCGCGAGCTGGCCGTGCTGCTCGCGACTACGGGTCAGTACGTCACCGCCGTCGGCCGCACCCCGGGCGAGTTCCCCACGGTCCCGGGCGGCGAGGTCGAGGGCTTCGCGGGCACTGCCGAAGACCCCGAGGCGCTGCTCGCGGCGCTGCGGCAGCAGGTCGAGCGCCGCGGCCAGCTATCGAGCCTCGTGTTCCTCCAGCGCTACCGCGGCACCGGCGACACCTGGGCCGGCGAACTGGCCGTCGCGATGACCGCGACCAAGACGCTCCTCGAAGGGCTCGTGCCGCACCTCGCGGCCGACGGGGACCGCTCGGTGTGCGTCGTGACGTCGAACGCGGGTTCGCTCGTCGCGCGGAACCAGTCGCTCGGCTACCACACGTCGAAGGCCGCGCTTCGGCAGATGGCCCGGTACTACGCGGTGAAGTACGGCCCCCAGGGCGTCCGCGTGAACGTGGTTGCGCCGTCGGCGTTCGTGAAGTCCGAGTCGGCCGCGTTCTACGCCGGGCACCCCGAGTTGCAGGCCGTGTACGCGAGGGCCACGCCGCTGGGTCGCATGGGCACCGCGAAAGAGGTCGCGAGGGCCGTCGCGTTCCTGTGCGGGCCGGACGCCGCGTTCATCACCGGCCAGGAACTCGTCGTTGACGGCGGGCTGTCACTGATGATGCAGGACGCGCTCGCCCGTGAGGTCGCGGGGATCGCGTAAGTCACCACCCACGAGAACCGTCATGACGACGACCACCGCCCCGCGCACCGCCGCCCCCGCGACGCACTACAAGGCGACCCACTGCCTGCTCTGCGGGTCCGGCGACCTCTCACTCGCGCTGCCGCTCGCGCACTCGGCGGTGGGGAACGACTACCTCACCACCCGGCAGCCGCAGCAGCGGTTCGCGCTCTCGCTGCACCTGTGCGGCGGGTGCGGCAACGTCCAGATCGAGGACGTGGTGAACCCGGACCTCCTGTTCCGCCAGTACACCTATTCGACCACCTCGTCGCTCGGGCTGGTCGAGCACTTCCGCAAGTACGCGGCCGAGATCGCGGGGCAGGCCGGGCTCGCGGCCGGTGCGCTGGTCGCCGACATCGGCAGCAACGACGGCTCGCTGCTGAAGGCGTTCGCCGAGCGCGGGTGCCGGGTCGTGGGCGTCGACCCCGCGGTCGAGATCGCGGCACGGGCGACGGCCGAGGGCGTGCCGACCGTGCCCGAATACTTCACCCCCGACGTGGCGGCCCGCGTCCGCGACGAGCACGGCCCGGCGAAGCTCGTGACCGCGAACAACGTGTTCGCGCACTCCGACCAACTCCCGGCGATGGCCGACGGCGTCCGCCTGCTGCTCGACCGCGACGGGCTGTTCACGTTCGAGGTGTCGTACCTCCTCGACATCGTCCAGAAGATGCTGTTCGACACGGTGTACCACGAGCACCTGTGCTACCACTCGGTGCGGTCGCTGAAGGCGTTCTTCGCGCGGCACGGGCTCCAACTCGTCGACGCCCGCCGCATCCCCACCAAGGGCGGCTCGCTCCGCGGCACCGTGCAACTCGCCGGCGGCCCTCGGCCGGTCTCGCCCGAGGTCGCGCGCTTGATTGAGTGGGAAACGCTGACGCGGCTCCACAGCACCGAGACGTTCCGCGCCTACGCCCGCCGCATCGAGACCGCGAAGGATCAGTTCGGCGCGCTCCTCGACCGCTGCCGGGCGACCGGCAAGGTGGTCGCGGGGTACGGCGCGTCCCCCACCGTCACGACGCTCATCGACCAGTTCGACCTCGCCGACCTCCTCGATTTCTTGGTGGACGACAACCAAGTGAAGCAGCACACGTTCAGCCCCGGGCACCACGTGCCGGTCCACCCGTCGGACGCGATCTACGAGCGAGAGGCCGACGTGGTCGCGGTGCTCGCGTGGCAGTACGCCGCGCCGATCACCGCGAAGCACCGCAAGTTCACCGAGGCCGGGGGCCGGTTCGTCGTCCCGCTGCCGCAGGTGCAGGTCGTCTGACCGGTCCGGCTTGAACCCGTCGGGCGCGGCGCGGTAGCTTGTCGCACCGCACCCGCCAGCAAGGAAGCGCACATGGTCATCTTCGACGAGATCAACGACGGCCCGGGGTTCTGCCTGGAGGAGCTCGCGCCGGCGGAACTCGACTTCGTCCGCGGGCTCATCACCGCCCAGTACCTCGACCGGATCGGCGCGCTCCAGCACGACCTCGTGCCCATCGCCCGCGAGCGCGGCATCGCCCGGTACCACACGCTGCCGACCACGTTCGAGCACGGGAAGTCGTGGCCCAAGGCGGCGCGGCTGCTCGACCCGAAGTACGTCACCGACTTCGCCCGCATGGGCTTCTTCCGCCGCGTCCAGGCGCAGTTCGGGGCGTCGGCGGCCATCAGCCACGGCGAGCTGAACTGGCGGCTCGTGCGGCCGAACCAGCCGGGCGACGTCGGGCCGATCCACGCCGACAAGTGGTTCTGGGACGCGGGCTACGGGTACGGGTCGATGCCGGCCGGGTTCGACCGGTTCAAGATCTGGGTCGCGGTCCACACCGAGCCCGGCGCGAACGGGCTGTGCGTGAAGCCCGCGTCGCACCGCCAGGAGTGGAAGCACCACTTCGAGACCAAGGACGGCGTCTCGAAGCCGGTGTTCGACGAGGACCCCGACGCCATCGAGACCGAACTGCTCCCGCTCGCGGCCGGGGGAATGGTGATGTTCCACGACGAGTTACTGCACGGCGGCGTCGTGAACCGCGGCAACACCTGCCGGGTGAGCATCGAGTTGACCGTGCTGTTCGACCGCGCCGAGGCCGTCGCCCGTGCGGCCGCGCTCCGCGGCGAACTCGCCCTCGCCTGAACCCGGCCCGCGCCCGCGACCCGGAACGGAGGCCGGGACCGATGTTCCTACACAAGCTCGTTTCCGGCTCGCACCTCGCCCTGCTCTTTGCGTGGGCCAACCTGTGCGTCGCGCTCGGCGCACTGCGGCCGTCGCGCCCGGCCCTCCGGCGGTTGCGGCAGGTCGCGGTCCGCACCGCACTCGCGGCGCACGCCGTTCTGCTCCTCCGCGGCAAGATCCGCGTTACCCGGTTCGTGCGGCTGTGCCGGTCGAGCGGCGTCCCGCGGCAGGCACTGGAGCGGAACCTCGAGGCCGCGGTCGCGCTCGCCGAGTGGGACGTCGGCCGGCAGAAGTTCGACCGGGCCGAGGCGCTCATGACCCGGCACATCGACGCGAACCCCGAGCACCCGCGGGCCGCGAAGTGCTACGGCATGAGGTCGATGGCGCACATCTGGCGGGGCAACCAGCGCGAGACGATCGCCGACCTGACCCGGTGCGCCGAACTGCGGCCGAGCTACGCCCGCGGGTTCAACTACCTCGCGAACCTGGCGCAGGTCCACGGCATCCGCGGTGAGGTGGCGCAGGCCCGCCGGGCGATGGCCGTTCAGTGCAAGGTGCGCAAGACCGAGGACGCGACCGAGTACCTGGCCCGCATCCTCATCGACCGCACCGACCGCTACCTCACCAACATTCCCGGCCGCGACACCGTCGGCGTCCTGTTCGGCGCGTACCACCACGCGCTCGGCCACGCGGTCCTCGACCCGTTCCACTTCTACAACCTGTTCCGGCACCGATTCGATCACCTCGTCGTGCTCCACCCGGACATCCTCTCGTACTCGCGGGCGTCGGCGCAGATGCTCGCGGTGATGCAGCAGTACCTCGACCAGACCGGCGTGCTACCGGGCGACCTGAGCCTGTTCCCGTGGCAGCACCTCGGCGAGATCACCGCCGGGCGCGTCACGTTCCTGTGCCACAACTACTGGTCGCTGAACCGCCTGGCGTACCACGCCCGCCGCGACCCGAGGCACCCGATGAGCGGCGGCCGCCGGTACGTCGAGCTGCCGCCGAAGATCGTCGACCGCGCGCAGTGGGCGTGCCGCAAGAACAAGCTCGACCTGTCGCGGCCGGTCGTCGTGCTGCACGCCCGCGCCCACGGCTACCACAAGCTCCAGGTGCAGTCGTTCCGCAACGTGAACATCCGGAACTACGTCCCCGCGGTGCGGCGGCTGATCGACCTGGGCTACAACGTCGTGCGGATCGGCGACAAGGACATGGCGAGCATCCGCGACGAGGTGCCCGGCGTCGTCGAGTTGCCCACGCTCGCGCACTACGACCACGCGCTCGACCCGTTCTTCCTGGCCCGCTGCAAGTTCATGATCAGTTGCCAGTCGGGGCCGTGCTCGGTGGCGCGGGCGATGGGCAAGCCGAACCTCGTCGTGAACGCGGTGTACCACCACACGATGCTCCCGGAGGTCGAGGAGGTGTTCGCGTTCAAGCGGTACCGCAACGCCGGCGGCGACCTCGGCCTCGAAGAGCTGCTCACCCGCGGGTGCCACCTGTTCGACCGCACCTCGCACTTCACCGACGCCGGGATCGCGCTCGAGGACTGCTCGGCCGACGAGATCCTCGCGGCCACCGAGGAGATGCTCGCCGGGCTCGAGAACTCGGACCGCTACGACACCCCGGCCCAGACGACCTTCCGCAACCTGATGCTGCGGTTCGCGAACCCGGCCCAGACCACGCACCCGCTGGCGCACGCGATGACCGACTACATCGGGTACTCGCTGCCCGAGGGCCGCGTGTCCGACGCGGTGTGCCTGATGCGGCCCGGGTACGTCCCCGCCCCGCGGCGGGGCGCGGCGAAGGTGGCCTGAGTCATTCACCCTGAGAGGGAGCACAATGCCGAGCCTCACCGGTCACCTCGAGTACTACACGCGGCACGGGATCAACCCGGTCCGGTACGACGTCGCCGACCCGCGGTTGCACTTCGAGCGCCGCGCGTCGCTGTACCGCACGCTCGGCGTCACCCCGCTCGCGGTCCGCGGGTCGCGGGTGCTGGAGGTCGCGCCCGGCACCGGGCAGAACAGCCTGTACCTCGCGGCGCAGCAACCCGCCAGCCTGACGCTCGTGGAGCCGAACCCGGCCGGCCAGCGCGACATCGCCGCGGTCTACGACAGCGCCGCCGGGGTGGTCCAGCCCCAGGTCGTCGCGTGCCGCCTGGAGGAGTTCGAGCCCGACGAGCCGTTCGACCTCGTGATCTGCGAGAACTGGCTCGGTGACTCGGACCACGAGCGCGGCCTGCTCCGCAAGCTCGGCACCCTCGTCGCCGACGGCGGGCTGCTGGTGGTGACGGCCGTGTCGCCGGTCGGCGTGCTGCCGAACCTCCTGCGCCGCGCACTGTGCAGCCGGCTGGTATCGGCCGGCGACTCATTTGCGGACCGCACCGCGGTCCTGAGCCGCGCGTTCGGGCCGCACCTGCGAACGGTCGGCGGGATGACCCGGAACGTGACCGACTGGGTCCACGACAACATGCTGAACCCGGCGTACCTCGGCGTGATCCTCACCGTGCCGATGGTGCTCGACGACCTCGGCGGCGGGTTCGACGCGCTCGGCACCAGCCCGCGGTTCGCGGCCGACTGGCGGTGGTTCAAGGGGCTGTGCGGGGAGAAGCGCGACTTCAACCGGCACCTGCGGGAGCAGTACCACTCCGAGTTGCACAACTTCCTCGACCACCGCACCGTGCTGCCGGCGCGCGACGCGGGCCGCAACCGGCAACTCGAAGCGGCGACGCTGGCGGTCGCCGGGACGCTCCGCCGGTGCGAGGCCGGTGAGGCCGACTGGGACGAACTGGAGACGGCCGTGAGGCGCGTGATGATCGGCATCGGCGACATGCCGGCGACGTGCTCCGCGGCGATCGACGAGTTCCTCGACGCCTTCGCCGCCCCGGTCCTGACTCCCGAAGCCGTCGCCGAGTTGCCGCACTTTGGCACGCTCTTCGGCCGCGAGACGCTGTACCTGTCGTTCGAGAAGCGGTGATCGGCGGACCGCAAACGAAGAAGCCCGCGGGCCGGTGCCCGCGGGCTTCTTGTGCATTGAAGCCGTCACTTCGGGCCGCAGCACAGCGCGAACAGGTAGTGGGCCATCGGCGTGAAGCCGGTGTGGACCACTTCGTCGTTCATGGAGAACAGGAACACGTTCTCGAAGTGCCGCTCCATCACGCGGCGGTACTCCTTCCCGTCCTTGCAGTTCACGTGCCCGGCCTTGCTGCCCTCGGAGGCGTAGGCCTGCGACTGGAGCGACGGCGAGCCGATCACCGCCGCGCCCGTGCGCGTCAGCGACCTGGCGATGTTCCGCACAAAGGTGTCTTCTTGCTCGGGGACGATGTGCTCGAACACGTCGAGCGAGTACGCGGCGTCGAACCCGCCCGGCGGCACGGGGCCGCTCAGGATGTCGTGGACGAGCGTGTCGCACTCCCAGCCGTCGGTCGCCATCCGCTCGCGGGCGTCGGCGAGGAACACCGGGTCGAAGTCGGTCGCCGTGACGGACCGCACCTCCTGCTGCACGAGCCGCGTGCCGAAGGCGTCGGCGCACCCGACCTCGACGACGCGGCCCTTCCCGCTCAGCATCTTCGCCACGAACTTGTAGCGGGCCAGCACGAACAGCAGGCCGCGGGGGTCGTCGCGCCACCGCTGGTTGCTCATGATGCCGAGCCGGGCGATCCCGTCGCTCAGCGCCATGTCCACTTCAAACTGGTACTGCGGCTCGCGGGTCCGCGGGTGCGCGGCGGGGGCGCGGGTGTCCATTTCGGGGCTCCTCGGAATCAGGCCGCGGCCGGCGGCTCGAAGTAGATGAACTCGTAGTCGCCGGTGTACCCGGCGCGGTCGAACAGCCAGGTCCAGCTCTCGGGCCGGAAGAACGTCTCGCACGTCAGCGCCCAGCACTGGAGGTTGAACAGCTCCTCGGTGGTGCGGAAGCTCTCGACCACCAGGAACCGGTTGCGGGCGACGCGCTGCATCTCGGTTAGTGCGCGAGCGACGTCCTGCGGCGGCAGGTTGTGCAGCGCGTTGATCGAGATCACGAGGTCGAACGACTGGTCCGCGTGCGGGAACGGGTCGCGGGCGTCGTGCTTGAACAGGTGCGGCCGCACCTCCTCCTTCGCCGTCTCCAGGCCGACCTCGGAGACGTCGAAGCCCGCCACGGTGCAGTCGGGAAGCAGTCGCTGGAACTCGTGGAGCAGGAACCCGCGGCCGCAGCCGACGTCGAGGATGCGGGCGTTCGCGGGAAGGGAGTAGGTCTGCACCAGCGCCTGCGCGACGACGCTCCAGCGGCCGTCGTACTTGTACCCGCCGTAGCCGTACCGGCGGTCGCCGTCCCAGTAGTCCCGGTCGAACCGCCGGGCGACGTCCGAGCAGTGGACCTTCGCGTCGGCCATGCGTGCGAGGTAATCACGCGCCGTGCGGCGGTGGAGTTGGTTCACGACGTTGAGCAACCGGCCCATGCATTCCTCGAACATTCGTTCAAATTGCCGCACCGCGAGCTGTCGAGGCCTCGCGTGAAGCGGTTGCGACGGGTCGGGGGGAGGGGTCTCCGCAATCGATGCCAGCTCCTCGCAAGCGATGCCAACTCCTCGCGAACGATCCTCGACTCCTCGCGAACGCCCCCCGGGCCGAGCCCGTAGAACCAAGAATTACGCCGAGACCCGGTGCCGGCGGGTGCGGGTCGCGCGGAGTTCCTGGACGGTCGCGGCGACCGCGTCGGCCGAGATCCCGTGCCGCCGCATCATCCCGGCCTGGTCCCCGTAGCCCGACGGAAACACGTCCGGGAACCCGATGCGGCGGAACTTGCGGTGCGACAGCAGGTCCGCTTCGGCGAGGTACTCGGCGACGGCGCTGCCGAGCCCGCCGATGACGCTGTGCTCCTCGACGGTCACGATCACCGGCACGCGCTCGGCGGCCGCGGCGAGCGCCTCGGTGTCGAGCGGCTTGATCGTCGGCATGTGCAGCACGGTCGCGTCCACGCCGGCGGCGGTGAGCTGGTCCGCGGCCGCGAGGCACACTTGCAGGCCGACGCCGGTGGTGACGATGAGCGCGTCGTGCCCGTCGCGCATCGGCACGGCCCGGCCGATCTGGAAGTCGCCCGTCTCGGTGGTGACCACCGGGTCGTGCCCCTTCGCGACGCGGACGTAGACCGGCCCATGGTGATCGACGGTCGCGCGAGTGGCCCGCTCCATCTCCTCGGCGTCGGCCGGGGCGATGATCGTCATGTTCGGGATCGCCCGCATGATCGCGATGTCGTCGGTCGCGAGGTGCGTCGGCCCGAGCGGGGCGTACACCACGCCGCCGCCGTTGGCGACGAGCCGCACGTTCGCGTTGTGCATCCCGAGGTCCACGACGACCTGCTCGTAGCACCGGCGGGTGAGGAACGTCGCGATCGTGTTCAGGTACACGACGCGGCCCTCCATCGCCATGCCCGCGGCGAGGCCGACGAGGTTCTGCTCGGCGACCCCCTCCATGAAGAACCGGTCGGGGCACGCGGCCTTGAAGTCGGCCATCACGCCGGCCCCGAGGTCGGACCCGACGAACACGATCCGCTCGTCGGTCCGGGCCAACTCGGTGATCGTCTTCAGGCACCGCTCACGCATGACTGCCCCCCTGCTTCGATGGCGGCCAGCAGGTTCTCGACCTCCTGGTCCGTCACCTTGTTCTTGTGGTGCCACTTCATGTTGTTCTCGGCGAACGCGGCGCCCTTGCCCTTGACCGTGTGCGCGATGATGGCGGTCGGCTTGTCCGGGTCGAGAGGCAGCGAGGTGAACAGCGTGCGGAGGTCCCCGACGTTGTGCCCGTCGACCTCGCGGACCGCGAACCCGAATGCCCGCCACTTGTCGGTGAACGGCTCCAGGTCCTGCACCTCGCGGGTGCTGCCGTACGCCTGGTGCTTGTTGTAATCCACGACCGCGGTGAGGTTCGCCATGCGGTGCTTGCCGGCGCACATCGCGGCCTCCCACACCGAGCCCTCGTTGCACTCGCCGTCGCCCAGCACCACGAACACCTTCGCGCTCGACTTCACGATCCGCAGGTGCAGCGCCATGCCCAGCCCGATGCTCAGCCCGTGGCCGAGCGCGCCGGTGCTGGCCTCGACGCCGGGCACCTTGGTCGCGTCCGGGTGGCCGCCGAGGATGCCGTCGGCGGCGCACACGCGGTCGAGTTCCGACACGGGGAAGTAGCCCTTGTCGGCGAGCAGCGCGTACAGCGCGAGGCACCCGTGCCCCTTGCTCAGGATGCACCGGTCGCGGTCGGGCCACTTGGGCCGCTTCGGGTCGAACCGCAGGACGTCGTCGTACAGCACCCGCAGGACGTCGATGGCGGAGAACGCCGAGCCGACGTGCCCGCGGCGCGCGCCCTTGAGCATGCGGACGACGAGCCGGCGGAGGTCCTGCGAACGCGCGTCGAGCGGCGGAGTTGTTGTGGTCATCATGCTGAGCGTCCTTGCTGTTACCGGAACCGGCCCGCGGGGTGCAGCCCCACGGCCGTCCGAAGTCGGCGGCGGATCATCCCGCCCGCCCACTGCACCTTCCCCATGACCCCCGGCGGCGCGGCCCGCAGCCGGGTGAGCTGGATCTCCTCGACGAGCCGGCGGTTCTCGGCCTCGAGGTCGGCCCGCCGCGCGATCACCTCGCGCCACGGGTCCTGCAGGAACACCGCGGCGAGTTCGCGCACCGCGGGGTCTTCGTCACTCGCGGCGAGCGACTCGTACACTTCGGGCGCGAAGCCCGCGAGCAACCCGAGGACGTTAGCCTCGCGCCGGTCGGCCCGGAGCGCCGCGGCGCGAAGCAGGTCCGGCCCGAAGTGGCACGCGGCCCCATTCCTGCGGAAGTACGGCGAAACGTCGGCGTACTCGGGCGACACCAACAGGTCGAGCAGTGCGCCGAGGATGCGGACGTTCTCGGCCCCGGGCCGGCTGTTGGTCGCGTAGGAGCCGCGGTGCAGCACGTGGACCCCGAGCGTCTCGGGGATGTGGACCGCACCGTGCCGGAACGCGACCACGAGGAACGCGAACCAGTCGGAGTACCACGCGAGTTCGCTGCGGTAGCCGCCCGCGGCCCGGACCGCATCGGCCCGCACCACAATCGCGCTGACCGGCAGCGTGTGCCACACGCGGCGGCACACGTCGTCCGGCGCGAAGTACGTCGGCTGGTCGCACCAGCCCGGGTCGTTCACCACGAGCGGACCGTCGTCGCCGTCGGTGCAGGAGCCGTGCGCCACGCACACGCCCGCCTGCGGGTGCCGCTCGAACTCGCGGACCGCCTTGGCGACGAACCCCGGCAGGACGTAGTCGTCGGCGGCACCGGGGAGGACGTACCGCCCGGTCGCGAGCGCGAACCCGTGGTTGTAGCTCGCGGTGACACCGCGGTGGCACTCGTTCTTCACGAGCCGAACGCTCGGGTGCCTCGCGGCATACCGTTCGAGCACCTTGAGGCTGTCGTCGGTCGAGGCGTCGTCGAGGACGATCACCTCCCGCGGGGGGAGCGACTGCGACAGCACCGCGTCCAGCGCCCGCGGCAGGAGCCGGGCGTGGTTGCGGTTCGCCATCACGACGCTGAGGTCCGCGGTGCGCATCTGAGCTGTCCGGCCCGAGTTTGCGGTACTGAGTCGTTCGCCTCACGCGGGCCGCCACGGAGGGCGGCCCCTACAAATCAAAAGCAAATCTCTGGTAGGGGCCGCCCTCCGTGGCGGCCCGCCAGCCGCCGATAACAACAGCCAGTCAGCGTCGGCCTCACCCCACCTGCCGCTGCGACGCGAGGTAGGCGTTCATGGTCTTGATGTTGAAGTACCGCGGGTCGGTGAGCGAGTTCGGCACCCGGCCGGCCTGGAACGCGGCGACCAGTTCGCGGACCGCGTCGGGCACCGTGTACCGCGGGGTCCAGCCGAGCTCGCGGCGGATCTTCTCGCTGGAGACGTGGTACGACCGCAGGTCGTTCGTCGGCGACGTGACGATCTTCACGTCCTCGCCGACCTCGCTCCGCACCAGTTCGGCGATCGCGTTGATCGACAGGTTCTGCCACCCGGCGTTGTAGATCTTGCGGTCGATCTTCGCGGCGGGCCACCGGAGCGACTGAACGTACAGGTCGGTCATGTCCTGGATGTGCAGGTTCGGCCGCCGCTGCACCCCACCGAACACTGTGATCTCGCGCTTGTGGAAGGCGAGGTTCGTGAGGATGTTCACCGACAGGTCGAGCCGCAGCCGCGGGGAGTACCCGCACACGGTCGCGGGCCGCAGGGTGAGCGTCGTGAACCCGGGCTCGCTCTCCCGCTGGAGCACGTCCTCGCACATCGCCTTGTACTTCGAGTAGTCCGTCAGCGGCTTCAGCTCCAGCTCCTCGGTGACGTTCTCCTCGTCCTTGATGCCGTACACGCTCGACGACGAGGCGTAGATGAACCGCTGCACGCCGTGCTTCTTCGAGAGCTTCACGAGCGGCAGGAAGGCGTCGTAGTTGATCGACTTGCCGAGCAGCGGGTCCAGCTCGAAGCTCGGGTCGTTCGACACGCACGCGAGGTGGATCACCGCGGTGCAGCCGGCCAGAGCCTTGTCGAGCGCGTGCTTGTCGCGGAGATCGGCCCGCACCAGCGAGAAGTTCGGGTGGCTGCGGACCGCGGCGAGCGGCTCGGTGCCGAAGTAGCAGGCGTCGTACGCCTTGACCGCGTGGCCCGCGGCCAGGAGCTTCGGCACGAGGACCGCGCCAACGTACCCCGCGCCGCCCGTGACCAGGACCGTAAACTTTTCGGCTTCGTTCATGTTGTCATCCGTGACTGACGGGAACGGTACTCAAGCGCTTCTCATTGGTTCCGGGTGACAGGCACACCCCTCGTCCGGAACCATCCTGAAGTCCGGAATCAACCACACTTGTCCGTAATAAAGATCGTTACGACGTCTTTTGCTGTTCGGGCAACAGTCGCAACTGCTATCATTCCAATGCGTTGTGCGCGTCACGTGCGATCCGAAACCGAGCCGAACCCGGGCTCGCGTCGTTTCGGATGACCGGAATCATCCCTTCGGGGGAACCCGCACGGCCTTCACGCGGCGGTCGCCGCCACTTCCGCCGCCGACGCGGACCTTCTTCTTCCGCGGGAGCGGGTCGAGCGGCTCGGCCGCGGCCTTCGTGTGCATCTTCAGCAGGCACTCGACGTGGCGGAACAGCGGGACGCGCTCGATCGACCGCTGGTTCCCCAGAATGGCGACCGCTTCCGCCCCGACGACGTTGCCGAGGAACGCGGTCACCTCCGGCGGGGCGTCCATCGCGGCGCACAGCGAGGTCGCGCACAGCACGGCGTCGCCGGCCCCGACCCGGTCCACGATCTTCGTCGCCAGCGCCGGCACCCGGGTGAACCGGTCCGGGGTGGTGTGGAACAGCGTGCCGAGGCTGCCCCGGGTGATCATGACGCGGGGGCAGTCGAGCTTCTGCGAAACGTGCTCGGCCATCTCCTCGGGCGTGAGCTGCTGGTTGCGGGTCTCCAGGGCGACCTCGCGCTGCGCGAGGCAGACGTAGTCCGCCCGCGGGTACTTCGAGACCATGTTGAAGCCGTGGTTCCCGGCGTTCGACTGCGTGTTCACCGCGAGGAACCGCGAGCCGCGGCACAGCACGTCGATGGCGGCCGGCGAGAGCATCCCGTGGCCGTAGTCGGCGACGACCACGAGGTCGTAGTTCGGCAGCAGCTTCTGGAGCCGCGCGCACAGGTCCGCGTCCGCACGCGCGTCGAGCGGCGCGTCGTTCATGCGGTACACCTCGAACATCTTCTGCGAAAGGTACTTCTCGACGAACCGCTGCTTCACGATGGTCGGCGACCCGGGCTTCTCGACGAAGTGCGGGGTGACGTTCGCCTTGAGCACCCCGCGGACGAACGGCTCCTCGTCGCCCCCCTCGCCGAGTTGCGTGAACACGTCGACCTGGTTGACGAACCCGGCGAGGTGGTTGGCGCACGCCAGCACGCCGCCGCCGAAGCGGTCGGTGCCGAGGAACCGGCTCGCCAGCACGGGCTCCTTGCCCGACTTGCCGATCGCCTCGCAGTACGTGTACTCGTCAATGATCGTCTCGCCGACGACCAGCACGCGGAGGTCCTCGGCGGCCCGGAGCGGGGCGAGCACCTCGTCGGCCCCGTACCGCCCGGCGAACGCCGAGAGGTAGTCCTTGACCGCGTCGGGGTACGGCGACAGGTACTGGTTGATGAGGCCCGACGAGCTGTAGACGATGTCTTCGGTGAACGCGACCTCGCCGCCGACGTCGCGGACCGCCTCGGCCTCGCGGGCGACGTGGCCGATCGTGTCGGACAGGCCGCGGAACTCGCTCCCCTTGGCGAATACGCTCGGCTTCAAGAGGCGGATCGTCTCGACGGCGCTGGGCCAGCGGTTGACGGCGACGTGGTCGACGCACCCGAGCGACGCGAGGAACTCGGCCCGCAGGTTCTCGGGGAACGCCGGCCGGCCAATCCCCTTGTTCACGAACCGGTCGGGGGTGAGGGTGACGACGAGCACGTCGCCGAGCTTCTTGGCCTCTTCGAAGTGCCGCACGTGGCCGATGTGGAGCAGGTCGAACACGCCGTGGCAGTGGACCACGCGGCGGCCGCGGTCGCGGTGCCCGGCCAGAACGTCGGCGAGGTCGTCGAGGGGCAGGATCTTGCCGTCGGGTGCCATGCGTGCGGTTCCTTGCACGGGCCGGCCGCGTCGTGCGGTCGTTGTTCGGGCGGAGTATCAGCGTTCCCAGAGTTTAGGCGGCGCGCCGGGGCGAAAAAAAGCCCAACTTCGCGGACCGGGGGAAATCCCCTGCGGCGGTCCCGCGAGCGGCGCGACGCGAGCCCGCCGGTTGAGCGGAACCCACCGGTGGGTCGCGCCGCTCGTACCCTACTTCACGAACGGCAGCTTGCCCTCGCCGCGGGGCTTCGGCTTCGCGTACCCGCCGACCTTTTCGTACACGCGGACGTAGTCGACCTGCATCTCGGCGGGGAACGCGGTGGTCTTGTCCGGCTTGCCGAGGAACTTCCCGCCCACGGCGACGTTCATGATCAGGTAGAACGGCTGGTCGAACGGGGCCGGCCACGGGTTCAGGTCGCCCTCGCCCTTCGGCTTCTGCCCCTTCCCGCCGTCGGCCCTGCTGCTGCTCCACCAGAACGTCTGGGCCGCGTACGGCTTGCCGTCGACGAGCCACTTGATCTCGCCCGGCTCCCACTCGACCGCGTACACGTGGAAGTCGGCGATGGTGCCCCCGTCGGGGAAGACGAACTCCGTGCCGCTGTGCGTGTTCGCCGGCCAGCGCGCCCCGTGGTGGAGCGTGCCGAGCACCTTGGTCGGCTCCTGGCCGCGGGCCTCCATCACGTCGATCTCGCCCGACGCCGGCCACGGCCCGTACTTCTCGTCCTGCGGGAGCATCCACAGGGCCGGCCACACGCCGCGGCCGGTCGGCAGCTTCGCCCGGAACTCAAACCGGCCGTAGGTCTGGCTGAACAGGGCGCTCCCGTCGCGCTTCCTCGACCGCAGCCGGGCCGAGGTGTACCCGCACCCGTGCAGCGACTCCTTGACGGCCCGGATGCGGAGGACGCCGTCCTTGACCGAGGCGTTCTCCGGCTCGCGGGTGTAGTACTGCAGTTCCTCGTTGCCCCACCCGGCGATCCACTGGTTCGCGTCGTAGTTGAAGAACCCGTTGCCGGTGTCGAAGTCCCACTTCGCGGGGTCGATCCCCTTCCCGTCGAACTCGTCGCCCCAGGTGAGCTTCCACCCGTCCGGGGCCGGGGCGGGTTCCGGGGCGGGCCGCCCGCGTGCGGCGGGGAGCAGCGCCGCGACGCCGAGCGCGAGGGTGCAAGCCAGGAAGAGTCCGCGGCGCATGATCGTCCTTCGGATGTGGGGGAGTGCGGGCGGGGCGGCTGGTCAGGTCTTCAGCTTATAACCCTTGCCGCGGACGTGCGCCACGTCGTCCATCTCGCCGAGGTGCTTCTTGACGATCGCCGGGAAGTCGGCGCTCGACGTCTTGTACCCGCCGGACCTCACGCGGGCGGCGACGGCGGGGCCGGTGAGCGGGCCGCGGGCGGCGCGGAGCGCCTTGCGGATCTCGTCCTTCAGCGTCGTGGCCTTCGGGCCGGGCGGCACCGTGACGCGCGCCGCGGTCGCGGGGACCGGCGGGGCCGCGGGCGCGGCGCCCGCGTCGGGCCGGCCGTTGAACCGGTGGAGCGCGGCCGTCATCGACCGCTCGACGAGGGCGATGTCGCTCTCGACGGCGCGGAGCTGCGCGCGGAGTTCGTCGCGCTGCTGCTGGAGTTCCGCGAGCCGCTCGCGCTGGCGGCGGAGGTGGTCGATCTCCTGCTCCCGCTCGCGGAGCAACTGCTCCTGGTTCTGGATCTGGGCGTCGAAGTGGTTCAGCAGGTCGCTCATCTGGTGTGGCTCGGGGGAACGGGAGCCGTCGGGCGGGTGCTTCAAGTGTCCCGCGGGCGTCCGACGAATCAAGCCCGTACCATTCTATCCCCCCGGGTGCCGGCCCGGGGTCCGCGGACAGCCGTCACCCCCGGTACAACGCTCCCCGCCCGCGAAGTTCGCCGCGCCCCCCCGCGTCGCCGGACCGCCCCGGGCGCAGTCCGCGTTGACGCCGGCACGCGGTTTCGGCTATTTACCCGGCGAGTTCGCACACACCTTCAGGCTCACGGAAGGGCCGCCATGCAGACCAGCGCGTCCCGATCGCCCGCCCCGCCCCCGGCCCTGACCTGGGAAGAGACGCACTGCCTGCTGTGCGGCCGCGACGAGGCGACCCCGCTCGCCGAGGCGACCGACCCGACCCCCGCCAGCGGCCCCGGCCTGCGGTTCGCGGTGGTCCGGTGCCGGCACTGCTCGCTGACGTACACGAACCCCCGCCCATCGGCCGACACCATCGGCGGCTTCTACCCGCCGGGGTACGCCCCGCACGACCCGAAGGCGACTGACCGCGGGGCCGGGCTCCCGTCGCGGTTGCAGAGCCGAATCCTGGGCCACCCCTGCCCCGAGCGCCGCGGGCTGCTGCCGCTGAAGCCGCCGGGCCGCCTGCTCGACTTCGGGTGCGGCGGTGGCAGCTACCTCACGCGGATGGCCGAACTCGGCTGGACGGTGACGGGCCTCGACTGCTCGCCGGACGCCGTGCGGACGGTCCGCGAGAAGCTCGGCCACGCGGCGCACCTCGGCACGCTCCCGCACCCGGACCTCGCGCCCGGCTCGTTCGAGGTGGTGACGCTGTGGCAGGCGCTGGAGCACGTCCACAAGCCGGTGGAGGTGCTGCGCGAGGCGTACAAGCTGCTGGTGCCGGGCGGGTGCCTGGTGGCGGCGGTGCCGAACTGGGACAGCTACGCCCGGAGTTGGTTCGGCGAGCACTGGTTCGGTATGGACCTGCCGCGGCACCTGACGCACTTCACCCCGGCGACGCTCCGCACGACGCTGCAAGCGGCCGGCTTCCGGGTCAGTGCGGTACGCGGGCTGACGCACGCCGGTTGGATCCGCTCGAGCGCCCGGCGCACGACCGCCGCGGGTGCGGGCGGCTCCGGGGCGAAGCTCCTGCGCTGGCGACCGCTGGCCCGCCTCGCGGCCTGGGCCGCCTACGCGCTCGGCGGTGCGGACTGCATCGTCGCCGTCGGCGAGCGCCCGAAGTAAGCAGTAGGTGCGGCGTCGGCGGTAGGGTGCGTCGAGCCGCGCTTCGCGGCGAGCCGCACCGTGGGGCACAGGCGTATCTCCCGTCTTTCGAGCCACGGGGCTTGCCCCGTGGTGTTCCGTCCTTCCATGCACCACGGGGGCGAGCCCCGTGGCTCGGAAGGCCACGACCACACCACACCCCGCCTTCGTCTCACGGTGCGGCTCGGCCGCAGAGCCGGCCTCGACGCACCCTACCCCTTGCCCAAGACCAGATCGACGACCCAGCACCCGCGGACGTGCGGCCCCGGCCGACGTTTCTCATCGTCTAGCGGAGCACTGCCGCCAGTAAAATCAGGCCGAACACTAACGCTAAACATGCAACACACCGGAGGAAGAGGTAGCCGTGGTCAGCGGACACCGGAATCTTCGATCCCGCCATTCCACCGAAGACGCATCCGGCAACCCCACAGACGAACCCTGAACAATTGCAGAGCGTGTCAAAGGTCTCGGCCGCGTCGCCACCACCGCCCGCCCAACACTCGCCTGGGATTACTGCAAGCACGCCGTAGACGCCGAAGAGCAGCCCTCCACCAGCACCCCAACAACCACAGAAGAGGATAAGGCCCACACGACCGACGGCCGCGAGCGTTCCGGGCGCTGAGAGCAAACCGGTTGGGAACATCCGTGTTCACCTCTGCTTCTCAAGGATGACGAATACAGCGATGACCTCCGCTCACGGGGTTGCGACACGACCCGCCTCACCGGATCACGTCTTTCAGGTCGAGCACCTGGGCGGTGGCGGTGCTGTTGCCGAAGGTCTTGTGGTCCTTGAAGGTCCAGACAACCTTCTTGTCGCGGGTCACCTCGATGAGCTGCGGTTGGTCCGGGCCGGCGTGGCAGTTCCCGATGATGACGTTGCCGTTCGGCAGCGCCTGAACGGTCGTCACCCACGCCAGCGTGATGCCCGGCAGCTCCTTCTGGTCGACGCTCCACACGACCTTGCCGTCCTTGTCGACTTCGACGACGCGGTTGTTGTTCCCGCCGCCGATGAGCGTGTTGCCGCTCTTCAGCCGCACGGCGCTGTACACCTCGGTGCCGTGCCCCTCCGGCCCGTGCCCGCCCGACCGCGGCCGGTCGTTCAGGTCGAGCTTGTACTCCCACACCACCTTGCCCGACCCGTCGTACTCGCGGACGCACCCGTCGCCCTCGTGCGCCACGAGGTAGTTGCCGGTGTCGAGCTTGCGGGCGTTGCGGGTGTCGCGGTGCGGGTCCGGCTTGTTCACCGTGAGCGGAACCTCCTTCACGACCTTGCCGTCCCGGTCCACCTCGACGATGCGCTTGTTGCCGGTCTCGACCACCATCGTGTTCCCGTCGGCGAGCCGCTGGCAGGCATGAACCTCGACGCGGCCCTTGTTGCCCGGCGTCGGCTTCGCCTCGTACTTCCAGACGACCTCCTTCTTCGGGTTCACTTCACTCACCGCAGCCCCGCCCGAGTTGAACAGGACGTTGCCGTTCGGGAGCATCTGGATGTCGTGCGCGTTGTGCTTGCACTCGACCTCCCACTCGACCTTGCCGTCGGGGCCGACGATGGCGATGTGGCCCCGGTCCTGGGCGAGCACGCGGTACTTGGGTGCGTCTTGTGCGGCGGCCGCGAGGGAGAACGCGAGTGCGACCGCGGAGAGGAGGAATCGCATGGGTGGAACCTCGGGAAAGAGGGAACGCGGATCAAGGCATGAAGAGATTGGCCGCAAAAAAGCACAGAAGGCACAAAAGAAGACGTTGATGACGAAACCCGTGCTTCGGGTCTCGTGTCATTCCTCCTTTTGTGGCTTTTGTGCCTTGTTGCGGCCAATCTGTCTTCGATCTTCTTCATCCGCCGAGCGCGTCGAGCGCCGCCTTCAGTTTAGCCCCGGCGTCGGGGCGGACCATGCGAACGAACGCGATCTTGCCCACGAGCCAGGCGCGGAAGTTCGGCCGACCGTCGCGGTTCTGCGCCTCCAGACCCTCGCTCTTGGCACGGTGCAGGATCGCACGCAGGCGGCGCAGCTCGTCGCGGTCGATCGACGGCTTGTCGTTCACCACCACGCCCGTCACCGTCTGCGCCGCCCCGCGGCGCATCACGCGCGTCTTCTTCTCGTTGACGGTGAACCCTTCCTCCTGCGCGACGTGCCGCACCTTCGCGAGCAACCAGCCGGTCTTGCTCGTGAGTTCCTCGCCGCCCGAGAACGTCAGGTCGTCGGCGTAGCGGGTGTAGGTGAGGCCGAGCTTCGCCGCGACGCCCATCAAGCGCCGGTCGAGCTTTCGTGCGACCTGGTTGGAAAGCGCAGGACTCGTCGGCGCGCCCTGCGGGAGGCCGCGGGGGCCGGTCGCCGCCTCGTACTTCACCCCGGCGTAGGTGACCGCCGCCCGCGGGCACTCGGTGCAGAGCAGTGCGAGGACGGTCGCGACGCTGCCCGAGTAGCCGTAGCGCTCGAAGACGGCCCGCACCCGCGGGAACACGACCGACGGGAAGAAGTTCTCCAGGTCGAGGTTCACGACCGCCGTCTTGCCGACGTGCGGGCTCGCGTTCGAGACGATCCCGCGGCCGGCGACGAACCCGTGCGCCGCCTCCGTCACCGGGAACCGCGAGGCGATGTTCGCGAGGATCGCGTGCTGCGCGGCCTTGAGCGTCTGGTGCGGGGCGGCGAGGGTCCGCATTCCCCCGGACTTCTTCGGCACCTGGAACTTGACGTAGTGCGTGCGGGTGGCGACGTCGGTGTGGAACGCGAGCCAGCGGAGTTGCTTGATGGTGAGGTTCAGGAACGTCGCGACGTCGGCCGGCGCGTGCATTACCGGTAAGCCGCGCTCGGCGAGCTTCGCCTCGTCGCTGAGCCGCAGGTGCAGCTTCCCCGAGACGCCGCGGCCCAGGAAGATGATGTCGGTCTCGCGGCGCAGCTTCACCGCCTCGATACGTTGCTTCTTCTTCTCGACCGACTCGGCCTTCTTCTGCGCCTTGCGGCGCTCTTTCTCGGCGCGGTACGCCTTCACCGCCGCTTCGCCCGCAAGCCCCGCGGCCGCGGCCATCCCCGACTCGGTCGGCTTGACCGCCTCGTACTCGTCGCCGACGCGGTGGATCTCGGTGAGGTCTTCCGAGCTAAGCAAGCCGTTGGTGACGAGCGCGCGATCGATGAGCTGCGTCCGCGGGTCGCTCGCCGGCGGGATGATGCTCGGCCGGCCGAACTGGAACGCCGTCGAGAGCAGGTTCCCCTTCCCCGCCGCGTCGACGATCTCGGCCCGCGTGACCGGCAGGAACTCACTGCTCATCGGGTCGGCCGCGGGTGCCTTTGGCGCTGCGGGCGCGCTCGCGGCCGGCACTGGTGCCGGCGAGCGGGGGGCGTCAGCCCCCCGAGGTTCGGGCTGTGGTTGGGGCGCGAGCGGCTCGCTCTCGGGGGTGCGCTTGCGGCGGAACAGCCAGTCGAACGCGCTCATGAAGCACCCAACTGGCGAACCCTGAGCGCGAGCGAGGGGGTAACGTTACCCCC
>NZ_JBHYGG010000270.1:0-42456 GCF_051859125.1 Gemmata sp. | reverse complement strand
CATGATCCACCGGATGCTCCGAAGCCTTCACCCGAACCCGTAGGTTTCAAAACACTCTAACTCACTTTTTCCCTTCGGTCCCGTACTCCCACAACTGGCACTCGATCTTCCCGTTGAAGAACGGCGTGCGCTGCTTCACGGGGAGCTTCACCTTGCGGGCCAGCATGTCGTTGCTCGTGAACACGAACAGCCGCCAGCCGGGCCAGTGGTCGCGCATTACTTGCCCGAGCTTCGTGTAGAGCGGAACCCACTCCTTCTCCTCGCCGATGCGCTCGCCGTAGGGCGGGTTGCAGATCACCACGCCGGGGGCGACGCCGGCCGGCGGGCGCGCCTGGCCTGCGTCCTTGCGTTCGAGCTTCAGCAGGTGCGCGACGCCGGCGTTGCGGGCGTTTTGGTTCGCGAGGTCGATCGCGCCCGGGTGAACGTCGGTGCCGATGATCGGGGCGGGGAGATCCTTCTTCACCGCGTCGCGGGCGTCGTCGCGGATGGCGTTCCACAGTACGCGGTCGAACTCCCGCCAGCCCTGGAACCCGAACCACTTCCGCGTCAGGCCCGGGGCGCGGTTCAGCGCCATCCACGCTGCCTCAATGCAGAAGGTCGCCGACCCGCACATCGGGTCCACGAGCGGCGTCTCGGGCGTCCACCCCGCTTGCATCAGCAGGCCCGCGGCGAGCGCCTCGTTCAGCGGCGCGATCGTCTGGACCGGCCGGTACCCGCGCTTGTGGAGCGATCCCCACGAGCTGTCGAGGCTCAGGATCGCGTGGTTCTTGTGGACGTGGAGGTTGAACCCGACCATCGGCTGGTCCGGGTCCACGCTCGGGCGGCGGCCGACCCTCTCGCGGAACTGGTCGCAGATCGCGTCCTTCACCCGGCGTGCGGCGTACTGCGAGTGCGTGATCGCCGAGTCGCGGACGTTGCAGTCGACGGCGAGCGTGTGATCGGGCGTCATGAAGTCCGCCCAGTCGATGGTGCGGACGGCGTCGTAGAGCTCGTCTGTGCTGAACACGTCGGCTTCGAGCATCGGGCGCAGCACGCGAACGGCGGTGCGGAGCCACAGACCGGCGCGGTAGAGCAGGGCGCTGTCGCCGCGGAACTTCACGCCGCCGCGGCCGTGCTCGACGGAGTCGGCCCCCAGCGCCGCCAGCTCGCGGGCGAGGACCGGCTCCAGACCGCGGGCACAGGTGGCGAAGTATCCAGTCATACGAGTGCGGAGTTCGGAGTGTGGAGTGCGGAATCCGGGACACGGGCGGGTACCGGGACGGTCCTGAGTTCGTTCCGCATTCCGCACTCCGCGTTCCGCATTCGGCTCAGTTGAGCGCCACGAAGATGACGGCGGCGACGCTCCCGGCGACGGCGAACACCGACAGGTAGATCAGCATCATCACGAACCAGACCTCGACGCCCTTGCCGAACTTAATGTTCATGAGGCCGGCGTGCAGAGCGGCCGAGATGATGAGGTCGATGGGGAGGAAGAGCAGGGCGACGATAATGTTCGCCTCCCACCGCGGGACGCCGACCGCCTTGCACGACTCGATCACGACCACGTCCATCACCGCCTGCGACGCCGTCTTGCTCACCCAGATGAGGAGCATCACCCCAGCGGCGGTCGCGACCGACGGCCGCTGGAGCCCGCACAGGACACACGCCTGGCGGAACACCGACGTGAACACGAACAACGCCACGGGGACGAGCAGGACGACGAAGAAGCAGCACGCCAGGAGCAGGAGCGGGAACACTTCGCCCTCCGGGCAGTGGGCAGTGGACAGTGGGCAGTGCGAACCTGCCACTCCGGTCCTACCCGCGTCGGTGAGAGCAGTTCGTCACATCCGACCGCTCTGTCTCTTGCCTGGCCACGATCCACCGCCCACTGTCAACTCTCTGCAGGGGCCGGGAACTGCTGGCACAACTCGCGGACGCTGCCGCGGACGCGGTCGAGCAGCTCCTGGTCGCCGTGGCGGGTCAGCACCTGCGTGATCCACTGGGCGATCTGCCGCATCTCGGCCTCCTTCATCCCGCGGGTGGTCAGCGCCGGGGTGCCGATGCGGATGCCGGACGGGTCGAGCGGCTTCCGCGGGTCGAACGGAATCATGTTCTTGTTCACGGTGATCCCGGCCGCGTCGAGCGCGTGCTCGGCCTGCTTGCCGGTCACGCCCTTTGCGGTCACGTCCACGAGCATCAGGTGGTTGTCGGTCCCGCCCGAGACGATAGGGAACCCGGCCCGCTGGAGTTCCTCGGCGAGCACCTGCGCGTTCTTGAGCACCTGTGCGATGTACTGCTTGAACGCGGGCTCGGCGGCCTCGCGGAACGCCACGGCCTTCGCCGCGACGACGTGCATCAGCGGCCCCCCCTGGATGCCGGGGAACACGGCGGAGTTGACCTTATCGCCCCACTCCGGCTTCGAGATGATGAACCCGCTGCGGGGGCCGCGGAGCGTCTTGTGCGTCGTGCTGGTGACGAAGTCGGCGTGCGGCACCGGGTCGGGGTGGAGCTTGGCGGCGACCAGCCCGGCGATGTGGGCCATGTCCACCATCAGCAGCGCGCCGACCGACTTCGCGATCTCGGCGAACTTGCTGAAGTCGAGCGTGCGGGGGTAAGCACTCGCCCCGGCGATGACGAGCTTCGGCTTGTGCTCGCGGGCCTTGGCCGCGAGGTCGTCGAAGTCGATCAGGTGGTCCTCCTTGCGCACGCCGTAGCTGGCGACCTTGAAGTACTTCCCGGAGAAGTTCAGCCGCATCCCATGGGTGAGGTGCCCGCCGTGCGCGAGGTCGAGTCCGAGGATCGTGTCGCCGGGCTGGAGCGCCGCGAGGAACACCGCCATGTTCGCCTGCGCGCCGGAGTGCGGCTGGACGTTCACCGCGTCGGCCCCGAACAGTGACTTCGCGCGCTCGATGGCGAGCTTCTCGGCGACGTCCACGAACTCGCACCCGCCGTAGTACCGCTTGCCCGGGTACCCCTCGGCGTACTTGTTCGTGAGGCACGAGCCCTGCGCCTCCATCACGGCCGGGCTCGTGTAGTTCTCGCTGGCGATCATCTCCAGGCCGAACTGCTGGCGGGTGCGCTCGCCCTGGATCGCGGTGAACAGTTCGGGATCGGCCTTCTGAAGGATGCTCATTCGTGGTGCTCCGCGGCGGGAGAAGCGGCGACGCTCGCCAAACTCATTTTGTAGTGAGCGCGACGCCGTCCGCACCCAGTTTATCCGCCGGCGAAGCGTCCCGGGCACCGGCAAAGCCCCTCCAACCGAACCGTTCGGCCGGTTCGACGTTAACCGACGACCCGGCTGCGGCCGCGACGTACCCAGCGGCTCACGGGGTCAGCTTGCTGGCCGGATCGACTCAATCGACCGCGACCCAGGCGGGGTGGAGCTGGTCGAAGTCCTTGTCGGTGGTCAGCAGGGTGAGCCCGAACACCCGGGCCGTTGCGGCGATCCACAGGTCGTTCTTGCCCATGTTGTGCCCAACCGCGTGCGACGCCGCATCAATCTCGCCGTAGGCGTAGATGAACCGGTTATCGACGGCGTGAACGGTCATCATGCCGACGAGGTTCGACAGCGCATCGCACTTCGCGTGCCCCCAGCTACGCTGCATGGCGATTGAAAGAAGCTCGCCGACGGACACGATGGAGACTTGGAAAACGGGCGGCGGCGGGACCAGCCCGTAAACCACGCCGAGATACCGGCCGAGGTCGTTCTGCCTCAACAGAGAGAGCAAGACGTTGGTGTCAAGAAGGTACGGCGGGCCGGCCCTCAGCGATCATCCCTGAGCAGGGCGTCGAGTTGCTCGTCGCTCTCGTCGCCCGGCCACATGCCGATGGTGGACGCGAACCGTGCGGCTGATTCCGCCGCCTCGGATGTCGAGAGTGGAACGTCGCAAGCCCCGAGGATGAACGGGCCTTGAACGGGCAGGACACCATCGGCGTCGAGCGTCCCATCGGTCGCACCGGTGCCGAGAACGATGACACCGTGGCCGACGAACTTGCCGAGCCGTTGGAGTTGAGACCCCGAAGAGCGGCCGAATGCCTCTGCGCCGTCGGGTAACGCGAGGCTGAAGCGGCCGTCGGCGTGGACGGTCGTGACGGTTCCTTCGACCCGCACCCGGGGGGCGGGGGCCGTTCCAGTCAATGGCGGGTTCGCGGTCATGGTTCACCTCCGGTCCCACCAGTATACCCTACCGGTCACTTCCCCGGGAGCTTGATGACGAGCGCCTCGCCGTCGGGCTTGCCCTTCGCGGGGGCGCAGCCGAGGACGAGCCTGGTGCCGTCGGCGGTGACCGCCAGCGAGCGGATCGCGCCGAGGTCGCGCTCGGCCCCGAACACGCGCTGGCCGGTCGCCACGTTCCACACCGCGAGGTAGCTCCGGCCCCGCGGGGCCGCGCCCGCGGTGACGAGGAACTGGTCCCCCGGCACGAACCGCACCGCCTGCACCCACCCGGGGTGCGACGGGGCCGGCTCGCCGGGGAGCGTCGGCTTCAGGTCCGGGTTCGCGAACTCGCGTACCACCTTGCCGGTCGCCACGTCCCACAACTTCACCGTCCGGTCGCTCGACCCAGAGGCGAGGAACTTGCCGTCCTTCGTCAGCGCGATCGTGAACACCTGGTCGCGGTGGCCGGGCGGGCCGGTGTCCTTGGGTTCTTCCTTCTTCGGCTCGTCCTTCTTGGGCGGGTCTTTCTTCTCGTCCTTCTTCGCGTCCTTGGGTTCGTCCTTCTTCGGCTCAACGGGCTTCGGGTCCGGGGCGGCCTTGAACTCGCGCACGAGGTTCCCGCTCGCCACGTCCCAGAGCTTGATCGACTTGTCGTAGCTCGCGGTGAAGACCTGCTTGAAGTCCGGTGACCACAGCACCGCGTAGATCGGGTGCTGGACCTGTTGCGGCATCGTCACGACGTGCGCGCTGATCGTCTTCAGCGGGGTGTTCTTCGGCAGATCCCAGATGCGGAGGACACCGTCGTGGCAGCCCGTGGCGAGGAGGGTGCCCGTGTCGTCGAACGCGACCGCATCGACGAGCGTCGGGTGGCCGAGGGTCTTCACGGGCAGTTCCGACGCGATGCGGAACCGCCGCACCTGGCTGTCTTCTCCCGCGGTCAGGAGCGCACCATCGGCACTGAACAGCGGCGATGCGACGCCCTTCGGGTGCGGGAACGACTGGAGCGGCCGCCCGAACTCCGGCGGGAGCGGTTGACCCGGCTGGAACGCGACGGTCCACACGGTCGCGGCGTTCTTTTGCGTGCCGGCGAGTTGCGGGGCGGTCGGGTGGAAGGCCAACTCGCTCACGGGTCCGCCGGCCGGGAACGAGCCGACGAGCTTGCCGTCGCCGACCGCGAAGAGCCGCACCGTGCCGTCGGCCCCGGCGACCGCGAGCCGCTGGCCGTCTTTGCTGAACGCGGCCGCGGCCGCGTCGCCGCCGGCCTCGAACGCGCGCTCCTTCTGGCCGTTCCCGGTCTGCCAGCTCACGCACTCCTTGCCCGGCCCGACGGTCACGAGGCGCGTGTTGTCCGGCGACAGCGCGAGCCCCGCGATCGGTCCCGTTGCGGACCACTCGCGCGAAGGAACGACCGGCACCGGCTGCCCCTTCTTGAGCGCGACATCGAGCGCGGCGACGGCGCGGCCCGAGCCGAGGATCGCGACGTTCATCGGAACGACCGGTTGCGGCGGCACGGCCCACGCCTGCACCCGGCCGTCGGCGGTTGCGAGCCAGAGCGTGCCGCTGTTCGCGTTGGCGGCGAACCCGACCAGCTTTCCCGGCGCGAGTCGCACCGCGGTCTGCTTGCCGGCCGCATCCCAGAACCGCACGGTGGTGTCGGCCCCGGCCGTGACCCACGCGCCGCCCGCGAGCGCGAGGTGCGTGACCGCCCCGGTGTGGCCCTTCAACTCGATCGCGCCCTTCTCCTCGCCCGCGAGGAACACCTTCACGAGCCCGTCGGCGCTGGCGACCGCGAACGTCTTACCGTCGGCGGCGAGGACGATCCGCGTCGCCGGCCCCGACGTCGCGATGGTCTTCACGGGGACGCTCACCGGGACGTCCCACACGCGAGCGCTATTGTCGGCGCTACCGGTGGCGAGTTGGTCGCCGCGGGCGTTGAACGCGACCGCGAGTACCTGCCCCTTGTGCCCCTGCTCGCCGCCGTAGGTTCGGAGGGGAGCGCCCGTCGTCGCGTCGAACAGCCGCACCTCGCGGTCGAAGCACGCGGTCGCGATCCGGCTCCCGTCGGGACTGAGTGCCACGGATTCGACGGCGTCGGTGTGCCCCTTCAGCACGGCGAGTGCGGCCGGATCGCCCGGCGGCGCCTGCGTGCCCCCCGCGAGTGAAAAAAGCGCGAAAGTCAGACAGGGGAGAGTGAGAAGGGTGGAATATCTCATTGGGGCTGCGCGTCGTACTCGGGAAGGGGAGGCGGGCAGGATCGTAGTCTCCCGCGCGGGAAACCGTAAATCAACCGGCGATTGGTTCCGGCTCTCCCGCCGGGGGCGGCGAGCGCCCGGCCCCTCGCTGGTGCCACAACGGGCAGGTGACCGTGTTCGAGCTTCGCGACCCCGTCAGTTCCGCGTCCCACCTCGTCACAGCGGTCTGGGCGGTGTTCGCTGGCCTGCTGATGCTCCGGCTCACCCCCAGGGACCGCCGCGCGCCGGTCGCGTTGTTCGCGTTCTCGATGGTGTTCCTCTACACCGCCAGCGGCCTGTTCCACGGCATCCACTTCACGTCGGCCGAACAGCGGCAGTTCTTCCAGCGGCTCGACCACACCGGGATCTACATCCTGATCGCCGGGACGTACACGCCGGTCCTGGCGATCCTGTTGCAAGGGGCGTGGCGGCGGTGGCTGCTCCGTGGCATGTGGCTACTGGCCGGGGTCGGGGTCGCGACGATGTGGCTGCTGCCGAAGCCGCCGCACGCGCTGAACATTGGCATCTACCTCGGCATGGGCTGGATCGGGGTCATCGCCCTGCCGCTGTATTATAAGGCGGTCGGCTGGCGCGCGATGAACTGGGCGCTCCTCGGCGCGATCCTGTACACCGTCGGCACGGTCTGCGAGCTGTGCGAGTGGCCTGTCATCGTCCCCGGGCTGATCGGGCACCACGAGGTGTTCCACTTCTTCGACTCGGCCGCGACCCTCGCGTTCTTCGTGTTCGTGTTCAGGTACGTGATACCGTACCAGCCGCCCGCGGTCCCGACGCCCGGTCAGCACCACGCCGCCGAACGGCCGGCCGGGCGTTCGTCCGGGAACATCCCGACGCCGCGGAGCGGCATCCGGCTCTGATACGCTCCCTGCCGGAACTTCGGACACCACTTCTCGCCACGGGTCCCGGCCCGTGGGCCCGTGTTTCGCACGCCTTTTTGAGTTGACACCGATCCGAGCCGGTGGGAAGATCCGGGGTGTTGGGGCACTCCGACGGAATCCCACCCCGCGCCGGATCACCCGGCTCTCCGCCGGCACCCAACCGCCTACCTCCCACCTGCTCCTGCCCGGTCCCATCATCGAGGGCGAATCATGCTGCGGTTCCTCGGCTCACCTCACCGGTTCTGCGACGGCGCGACCCGCCGCGACTTCCTCCAGATCGGCGCGTTCGGCGCCGGCGTCACGCTCGCCGACATGCTCCACGCCCGCTCCGCCAGCGCCGCCGCCGGCAAGAGGCAGGCGTCGCGGTCGAACAAGGCCGCCATCATGATCTACCTGCCCGGCGGCCCGTCGCACATGGACATGTACGACCTCAAGCCCGAGGCCCCGGTCGAATTCCGCGGCGAGTTCAACCCGATCAAGACCAACGTGGCCGGCGTCGAGATCTGCGAGCACTTCCCGCTGCAAGCCAAGATGTGGGACAAGCTCGCGTGCGTCCGGTCCGTCGTCTCGGTGGACGAGCACAGCGATTCGCTCGTGATGACCGGCTACCCGGACCGGGTGAACCGCACCGCCGACCACCCGTGCTTCGGCTCGGTCGTGTCGAAGGTCCGGGCCGAGAGCAACGGGGCCGTGCCGCCGTTCGTCTCGCTCCGCGGCATGAGCCGCGGCACCGAGCCGGGCTACCTCGGCATCGCGCACCGCCCGTTCACCCCGGGCGGGCAGGGCAACGCGAACCTGCGGCTGGCACAGGGCGTGACCGCCGGCCGCCTCGACGACCGCAAGGGGCTCCTCACCGGCTTCGACGACACGCGCCGCGAGATCGACGCGAGCGGTACAATGGTGGGGATGGACTCGTACACCGAGAAGGCCATCGAGATGGTGACGGCCGGCGTCGTCCGCGACGCGCTCGACATCCGCAAGGAAGACCCGAAGACCCAGGAGCGGTACAAGGGCGTCGAGCAGTTCCTGACGGCCCGCCGGCTGGTCGAGGCCGGGGTCGGGTGCGTGACCCTGAGCATCGGCGGCTGGGACACTCACGGGCAGAACTTTCAGACGCTCAAGAAGCAGCTCCCGAAGGTGGACCAGGGGATCGCGAACTTGGTCCAGGACCTGCACGACCGCGGCATGGCCGACGACGTGGTGACGGTGATGTGGGGCGAGTTCGGCCGCACCCCGAAGATCAACATGAACGCCGGCCGCGACCACTGGAGCCCGGTCATGGGGGCGCTGGTCGCCGGCGGCGGGCTGAAGATGGGCCAGGCCATCGGCGCGAGCACCGCGAAGGGCGAGCGGCCCAAGGACCGGCCGATCACCGTCCCGCAACTGCTCGGCACGATCTACCGACAGCTCGGCATCGACCCGGGCATGACGTTCCCGAACGGCGGCGGCCGGCCGATGTATGTCCTCGACGACCGCGAGCCGGTCAAAGAACTCCTCGGCTGATCCCCTCCGTGCTAGTTTTGGCCGGCCCGGGGGGGTACAACTAACGCCCCGGGCGGCACCCTCGAACCTCCGCGGACCCGCCGGGCTCATCGTCACAGAGACGGAACCATGCTCCTGGCACCCCGCACCCTCGCCGCCGCCCTCTTCGCGTGCCTCGCCCTCGCCACCGCCGGTTGCGGCTCGAATAATTCGGGCAAGATCACTGGGAAATGGAAGCTCGTCTCGGCCCCGGGCCTCAAGGCCGAGGAACTCAAGATGATGGAAGCCCTCAAGGCGTTCCTCTTCTTTGAGTTCAAGGCGGACGGGAACATGGCCGTCGGCGTCGAGTTCGGCGACCCGGCGATGAAGGAAGCGATGGCGAAGGCCAACGACAAGGGCGAGAAGACGGTGATGACCGGCCAGTACAAGTTGCTGAGTGGAGACGATGTCGAGTTCTCGGGCATGAACGACCAGAAGAAGGCCGGCGGACTGTTCGGCACCGGCGACAAGAGCCGGTTGAAGATCAAGATCGACGGCGACAACATGACCATCACCGGATCGGACGGCGTCGGCCAACTGACCCGCGTCAAGTAATTGTGACGTCCCCGCGCGTGCGGTCCCACCCGGGCCGCACGCCACGCTGCACCCGCACGCTGCCCCGCCTGCACACACCTCCCGTCGGAGCTGCCATGACCCGCTTCCTCCTCGCCGCCGCCGTCGCGCTCGCCACGGCCGGCGGCGCGCTCGCCGAGTCCCCCAGGGCCGTGACCGCGATCACCGCGTACCCCACGGCGTTCAAGCTCAAGGGGATGGACGACGCGCCGCAACTGCTCGTCACCGGGAAGACGGCCGACGGCCGCGAGATCGACCTCTCGGCCGCCGCGGCTTACGCGGTGTCCGACCCGAAGGTCGCCCGCGTCGAGCCGACCGGCCGCGTGTTCCCGATCGCCAACGGATCGGCCGAGATCACCGTGACGTTCGAGGGGAAGACGGTCCGCGTGCCGCTGGTGGCCGAGAAGATGGAGGCCCCGCAGCCGCTCAACTTCCCGAACCACGTCGTGCCGATCTTCACCAAGCTCTCGTGCAGCTCGGGCGGGTGCCACGGAAAAATTGCCGGCCAGAACGGGTTCCGGCTGTCGCTCCTCGGGTTCGACCCGGCGTTCGACTACGAGAACCTCCTCAAGGAGGGCCGCGGCCGCCGCGTGTTCCCGGCCGCGCCCGAGAGCAGCCTGCTCCTGACCAAGATGGCCGGCGTCGCGGCCCACGGCGGCGGTAAGAAGACCGAGGTCGGCAGCGAGGAGTACAAGATCGTCCGCCGGTGGATCGCGTCCGGCCTGCCCTACGGGAGCCCGAGCGACCCGACGGTCACGAAGATCAGCGTCGTCCCCGAGAGCCGCGTGGTGGACCGCAAGGGCCGCCAGCAGGTCGCCGTGTACGCTCACTTCTCGGACGGCGCAGTCGAGGACGTCACCCGCCGCGCGCAGTACGAGAGCAACGACACCGACATCGCCAGCGTGAGCGACACGGGCGTCGTCGCGACCCAGTCGATGACCGGCCAGGCCGCGGTGATGGCCCGGTTCAACGGGCACGTCGCCGTGTTCCGCGCGACCGTCCCGCGGCCCGGCGAGGTGGTGAAGTTCAACTTCCCCGAGCAGACCGTGGTGGACAAGGCCACCGCCAACAAGTGGCGCGAGCTGAACATCACGCCGTCGGAACTCTGCACCGACGAGGTGTTCGTCCGCCGCGTGTACCTCGACGTGACCGGCACGCTGCCGACGGCCGCCGAGGTCGCGGCGTTCCTCGCCGACAAGGACGCGAAGAAGCGCGACAAGCTGATCGACGCGCTCCTCGACTCGCCCGAGTACGCCTACTTCTTCGCGAACAAGTGGGCCGACATCCTCCGCGTGAAGCGCCGCAACCTGGCCGACCGGGCCTACGGCACGTTCGCGTTCCACACCTGGATCCGCGAGGCGGTCGCCGCCGACACGCCGTACGACGCCTTCGTCCGCGACATCGTGTGCGCCCTCGGCGATGAGGCGAAGTCGCCCGCGACCGTGTGGTACAAGGAGGTGAAGACCCCCGAGCAGTTCGTGGACGACGTGAGCCAGGTGTTCCTCGGCCAGCGGCTCGCGTGCGCCAACTGCCACCACCACCCCTACGAGAAGTGGAGCCAGGACGACTACTGGGGCGTCGCCGCGTTCTTCGGCCGGGTCGGCACCAAGAGCGTCCCGGTCCCCGGCCGCGTCCAGCAGAACAACCAGAACCAGCGGCAGGTGCTGTTCGTGAAGTCGGCCGGGACCGTGATCAACAAGCGGACCGGGCAGACCGCCCCGATGAAGCCGCTCGACGCCGACCCGACGACCTCCGGCAGCGACGAGGACCCGCGGCAGAAGTTCGCCGACTGGATGACCGGCCCGGCGAACCCGTTCTTCGCGAAGGCGGTCGCGAACCGGTACTGGGCGCACTTCTTCGGCCGCGGGATCGTGGACCCGCTCGACGACATGCGGATCACCAACCCGCCGAGCAACCCCGAACTCCTCGACGCGCTGGCCAAGAACCTGATCGACAACAAGTACAGCCTTAAGGCGCTGGTGAGGACGATCTGCAAGAGCCGCACGTACCAGCTCGCGGCGCTGCCGAACGAGCAGAACGCGGCCGACAAGCAGTCGTTCGCCCGGTACTACCCGAAGCGGCTCCAGGCCGAGGTGCTGTTCGACGCGGTGTGCATGCTGACCGACAGCCCGACCGTGTTCCCGGGCCTGCCGGCGGACAAGTTCGCCCCGAGCCGGGCCATCATGCTCCCGGACGAGTCGTTCGGGTCGTACTTCCTCGACGTGACCGGCCGCCCGCAGCGGATCAGCGCCTGCGAGTGCGAGCGGGTGAACGAGGCGAGCCTCGCGATGACGCTGCACCTGCTCAACAGCCAGGAGGTGCAGGACAAAATCGCCCGCACCGGGGCCCGCGCCGACCAGATCACCAAGGACCCGCGGTCCGACGCCGAGAAGGTGACGGAGCTGTTCCTGGTCGCGCTCGGGACCAAGCCGAGCGAGGAGAAACTGAAGCTCGCGCTCGAACACATCGAGAAGCACCGGGCGGCGAAGACGACCAAGCTCGCCTACGAGAACATCATCTGGGCGCTGCTGAACAGCAAGGGGTTCCTGTTCAACCAGTGAACCCCCGGTACGAGTTGACATTTGCCGGGTGCAGCGCTGCTCTTGTGGCAGCGCCGCACCCGGCAATGGGCTCGCGCCTCATCGGCCGTTCTTCGCTGAGTACACTTGGTTCCCCAGGTCCGTCTGTAAAGCGCTGCACGCGTGCCGGTTCCCGAGCGAGGGGGCAAAAGGGCGCACAGCCATCGCTTTGGCCTGATGAGTTGTCGGACCTGCTGCTAAACAACACCCCGGGCCGGTCCCGGGGTTGTTGCATTTGGGAGTTGCCATGCCGGGTCGCGTTGTGGTGGTGGGCGGGGGCGTCGTCGGGGCGTGTTCGGCGTACTACCTCGCAAAAGCCGGGTTCGGCGTAACGGTCCTCGACCGTGCGAAGTTCGGGGCCGGATGCTCGCACGCCAACTGCGGGTACATTTGCCCGAGCCACGTTCTGCCACTCGCGGTGCCGGGCGCGATCACCTCCACGCTCAAGACGCTGTTCCAGCGGAACTCGCCGCTCAAGGTGCGGCCAGGGGTGGTGCTGGCGAACCTCGGCTGGTTCCTCGGGTTCGCCCGTCGGTGCAACCGCCGCGACATGCTCGCCACCGGCCGCGCGATCCAGGCGCTCCTGAACTCCTCGCGGTCCCTCTTCGACTCGCTGATCCGCGACGAGAAGCTGGAGTGCGAGTACGAGACGAAGGGGCTGCTCTTCGTGTTCCAGACACCGAAGCACTTCGAGCACTATCGGCACACCGACGAGTTGCTCGCCCGCGAGTTCGCGCTGCCGGCCAAGCGGTTCGACTCGGCCGAACTCGCGGCCCTCGAACCTGCCCTCAAACCGGGGCAGGCCGGCGGCTACCTGTACCAGTCCGACGCGCACCTGCGGCCCGACTGGCTCATGTCGGAGTTGCGCCGCGTGCTGACCGGCCTGGGCGTCGAGTTCCGCGAGAACTGCGAGGTCAAGGGCTTCGTGAAGAACGGCCGCGCCGCGACCGCGGTTCGCACGAAGACCGGCGACGTGGAGGCCGATCACGTCGTGGTCGCGACCGGCGCGTGGACCCCGCTCCTGAACACCGAGTTGGGGTGCCGCGTCCCGATCCAGCCGGGGAAGGGGTACTCGCTGACGATGCCGCGGCCGGCGGTGTGCCCGGCGTACCCGCTGATCTTCGAGGAGCACCGCGTCGCGGTCACGCCGTTCGCGTCGGGCTACCGGCTCGGCTCGACGATGGAGTTCGCGGGGTACGACGACACGATGAACCGCTCGCGGCTGTCGATCCTCACCGACGCGGCGAAACACTACCTCCGCGACCCGCTCGCCGAGCCGGTGCAGCAGGAGTGGTGGGGCTGGCGGCCGATGACCTTCGACGGGCTCCCGGTGATCGACCGGAGCCCGAGAATGGGGAACGTACTCATCGCCGCGGGGCACAACATGCTCGGGCTCTCGATGGCCACCGCGACCGGCAAGCTCGTGTCGGAGATGCTCGGCGGTGGGAAGACCCACGTTGACGCGACGCCGTACGGGTTGGGGCGGTTCTGAAAGTTGGGGTGTTCCTCGGGTCCGCGACGAAGAAGAGCCCCGCGGCTCCGACTGGGCGGCGACTCGGCACCGCGCACCGGGCGTTCAGCGCCCGGCGGACCGCCTCCGTCGTCACACGCGGGTTGTCGCCCCCGCGGCCGATCCCTGGGGGCGGACACGAAACCTCGGTACTCGACGGAGGGTCCGATGAGACTCAGCGGAAGCCGCCGGCGACGTGCAGCGTTTCGCCAGTGATCCAACTCGCGTCGTCGGACACGAGGAACGCGACGGCCGGGGCGATGTCGTGCGGCAGACCGGTGCGGCCGAGCGGCGTCTGGCCCTTGATGTCGCGATGGAAGTCGCTGCCGGCGATGCCGGACACGGTCGTCCCCTCGGTCTCCACCAGCCCCGGGTTCACCGCGTTGACGCGGACCCTTTTCGGCCCCAACTCCTTCGCGAGCGACTGCGTGATCGCGTCCACCGCGGCCTTCGTCGCGCTGTACACGGCGGCGTTCGGCGGGGCCGTGGTCGCGACGACCGAGCTGATGTTCACGATGTTCCCACCGGCCACCCCGAACGCCTTCACCGCTTCCTGCGAAGCGAGGATCAGGCCGAGGACGTTGAGGTCGAACTGCTTGTGGAAGTGCTCGCCTGTGACCGCTTCGAGTGGGGCGAACTCGTAGATCCCGGCGTTGTTGACCAGGATGTCGAGCTTGCCGAACGCCTTCACCGCGTCGGCGAACAGCCGCCGCACTTCGGGCTCCTTCGCGAGGTTCGCCTGCACCGCGACCGCTTTACCGCCGCCCCCGGCGATCTCGGACACGACGCGGTCGGCCCCGGCCTTGTCCGAGGCGTAGTTCACCACGACCGCCGCACCGTCGGCCGCGAGTTGCTTGGCAATCGCCGCCCCGATCCCCTTCGACGCGCCCGTGACCACCGCAACTTTACCGATGAGCTTCTTCGACATGACCGGCTCCTTTCAGGGTTTGTGTACCGATGAGTACAATACCCGGGGCGAGTCTCTTTCACGGTGCCGCCGAATTTCTTCGCTCGTTCACGGGAGGGTGTCGCATGCCGGGCGGACGGCCACGCCAGTTCGACGCCGAGAAGGCGCTCGTTCGCGCGATGGAGGTCTTTTGGAGGCGGGGGTACGAAGGGGCGACGGTCCCCGAACTGACGCGGGCGATGGGGATCAACCGCCCCAGCATGTACGCGGCGTTCGGCGACAAGGAGGCGCTGTTCCGCAAGGTGCTCGACCGCTACATCGCGGGGCCGGCGAGCCACCTCGCGGAGGCGCTCGCCGCACCGACGGCGCGTGCGGTCGCGGAGCGGTTGCTGTTCGGGGCCGCGGACCGGCTGACCGATGCGAGCCGGCCGGCCGGGTGCCTGATCGTTCAGGGGGCGCTCGCGTGCGGGGAAGGTGCCGAGCCGGTGCGGCGCGAACTGGCGGCGCACCGCGAGACCGCGGTCCGATTGATTCGTTCGCGGCTGGAACGTGCAACGGAGGCCGGCGACCTGCCCGCCGACGCGGAGTGCGGCGCGCTGGCGCGGTTCCTGGTGACCGTGACGCACGGCATGGCGGTGCAAGCGGCCAGCGGGGCGACGCGGCAGGAGCTGCGGGACGTGGTGCGGGTCGCGCTTCGGGCGTGGCCGGCGTGATGCGTCAGCGGCCGGCACCGAACCACACCACCGGATCGACGCGGTAGTACGCGGCGAGGAGCTGGTACAGCTCCGGGTAGCGGCGGCGGAGCAGGGCCGGGCGGCAGTAAAACGACTCGCTCGCGTTGGCGAAGAACTCGTACTCGTCGTCGGCCGCGTGCGGGGTGAAGAGCGGGTTTCTGAGCCCCGACGCGACGTCCCGGCGGTGCCGCTCGAAGTGGGCGGTGAACGCGGGCCGCCAGCGCGCTTCGAGCGCCGCGTCGCCGAGGTCGGGGCCGTCCACCGTGAGCCACTCGTCGAAGTCGAGTTGGTGGGCGAACTCGTGGATCACGACGTTCTGCCCGCCCGGGGGGTTCCGGCCCTCGGGGAGCACCTCGTCCCACGCGAGCAGGACCGGCCCGCGGTCCACGGCCCGCCCCGCGAGCGGCACCTCGGACAGCCGGTCGTCCTCCCAGCCATCGGCCTGCACCGGGGTACGGAACTCGGTCGGGAAGACGACAATGTCCCGCACGTGCTTGAAGTACCCGTGGTCGCCGCCCAGGAGCAGCAGCGCCGCCTGCACCGCGACGGTGACCTTCATCTCCTCGGTCACGAACAGCCCCTCGCGTCCGTGCCACCGCTTCTCGGCGATGATGACGCGCGCCGCGTCCCGGACGCGGGCCTGCAGCGGCCCGGGGAGCAGTGAGTAGTGGGCGACGTTCCTGGTGAGGTGACCGGTCCACCAGTGAGGGAACGGGTCGGCGAGGAGCTTGCGGCGGCGGCGGGTCCGGAGCCAGGTGAAGAGCATGGGGGTATGATACGCCAGCGGCCGCTTCGGTTGACCGATGCCCGGAACCGCGGCCGGTGCGGAGGGTTGTAACGAGCGTATCGACGGGGCGGGTAGAACAGGGTATTTCGTTAGGTAAGCGGAGCAACCCGCGGGCCGGTGACGGCAGCGGGGCCGCGGGGGGTGCGGATTTCCGGTCGGCGGGGAGGCACGGCGGCCGGGGATGGCGTAGGATGGTAACGGTGGATTCTCTCCCGGGGGTCGTTCGGTGCCGGCATTCGAGCCCGTCCGCTATGCCGCCCTCACCGACGTGGGCGTGAAGCGGAGCCACAACCAGGACGCCTGCGCCGCACAGCCGGCGGTCGACGCCTCCGCGTACGAGGCGAACGGCCACGTGTTCGTTGTCGCGGACGGCATGGGCGGCCACGCGGTCGGCGAGAAGGCCAGCGCCAAGGCGGTCCGCGACATCCCGTTCCTGTACCTGAAGCACGCGAAGAACGGCATCGGCACCGCCCTGCGGCAGGCGTTCGTCGAGACCAACGCGGGCATCCACGCGATCGGCGAAGAGAACCACGAGTTTCGCGGCATGGGGACGACCGGGACGGCCCTCGTCCTGCGGCCCGAGGGCGCGTGGGTCGGGCACGTCGGCGACAGCCGGTGCTACCGCATCCGCGACGGCCAGGCCGAGCAACTCACGTTCGACCACTCCTGGGTCTGGGAGATCGCCAAGCGCCAGGGGATCGACCCGGACGAACTCGGCGACTTCAAGAAGAACGTCATCATCCGCTCGCTCGGCCCGGACGCCGAGGTCGAGGTGGACGTCGAGGGGCCGCATCCGGTCCGGCCGGGCGACACGTTCCTGCTGTGCAGCGACGGACTCACCGGCCCGGTCCACCCGCAGGAGATCGGGGCGGTCGTATCCGCCGTGCCGCTCGACGAGGCCGCGAGACTCCTCGTCCACATGGCGAACCTCCGCGGCGGGCCGGACAACATCACGGTCATGATCGTCCGCGTGCCCGGCGGCCCGGCCAACAAGGCCGCCAAGAAGGCCGGCCCGGGGGCGTTCCGCCGCGCCCTGCGGGCGTGGTCCCGTGCCGTGCCGTGGCCGTTCACCGCGCTGGGGGCCGGGTCCGTCGTCGCGCTGCTGTCGCTGTCGCTGCGGGTGGCCGAGGTGCCGGGGGCGGTCCCGCTGTTCCTCGTCGCCGCGCTCATCATCCTTGCCGGCCTCGTCGGGCTGGTCATCGACGTGAAGAGCGAGCCCGAGGGCGCGACCGCTCCCCGGGACGACGCCGACCGCCCGCTCAACGTTTACAAGAAGCACGACTGCGCGATCACCGAGACCATCGCCGAGCGGTTCGCGAAGATCGAGACGGAACTCGCCGCGGGCATGAAGGCCCACGACATCCCGACCGACTGGAAGGCCTACGACAAGCTCGCGGCCGCCGTGGAGAAGGCCGGCGACCCGCTGACCGCACGGGCGTTCCGGGCGCGGTGCGAGGCGCTCCTGTTCCTCGCCGAGGCGTTCCACAAGTCCCGCCACAAGGCCGAAGCGTTCCGCCCGAACTGGTAGCCCGCCCGACCGCGTTTTTCTGTCACACCCCGCCACCGAACGCGGTACACTGCTCGTATCGGCCCGCGCCCGGCATTGCCTGCGTACCCCACCACCCCATCGGTCGCCGTGCGGCGAGCGTACAATTTCCCGCGGTCATTCGGCAAGACGGCGCTCGGCCCCCGGCGGACAATCAGCCCACGTTCGGTGCCCGGAGCACCGGCCCGCGATGGCCCACCCTCATCACCCTTTCCCCGCGGCCCCATGCGACCCCTCCTGATCTGTGCATGCGTCGTTGCGGCCGCCCCGGCCGTTGGTGGTGCCGCGGAGCCCGCGGCCGCCAGGGTGGACTTCAACCGCGACGTGCGGCCGATTCTGTCGAACAACTGCTTCGCGTGCCACGGCCCCGACGAGAAGACCCGCAAGGGGAAGCTCCGCCTCGACACCCGCGAGGGGGCCGTCGAGGCGTCCGTCGTGCCCGGCAAGCCCGAGGCGAGTGACCTCCTCGCCCGCGTCACCACGAAAGAGGCCGACGAGGTGATGCCGCCGGCGAAGCTCGGCAAGCGGCTCACGCCCCGCGAAGTGGACGTGCTGACGCGGTGGATCAAGGAGGGGGCGACCTACGCCCCGCACTGGGCCTACGTGAAGCCCGTGCGACCCGTCGTTCCGAAGGTCGCCGACCCTAAGTTCGATGTCCGCAATCCGGTCGATGCGTTTCTCGCGTCGCGCCTCGTGGCCGAGAAGTTGACCCAGCAGCCCGAGGCCGACCGGTACGCGCTGGCCCGCCGCGCGGCGCTCGACCTGACCGGCCTGCCGCCGACGCCCGAAGAGGTCGAGGCGTTCGTCAAGGACGCCGCGCCGACTGCTTACGAAACCTTCGTCGATAAGCTCCTCGCGAAGCCGGCCTACGGCGAGCACATGGCCCGCGGGTGGCTCGATCTCGCGAGGTACGCCGACAGCGCCGGGTACGCCGACGACCCGCCCCGCACCATCTGGAAGTACCGCGACTACGTCATCACCAGCTTCAACGCGAACAAGCCGTTCGACACGTTCACGATCGAGCAACTCGCCGGCGACCTGCTCCCGAAGCCGACCACCGAGCAGCTCGTCGCCACCGCGTTCCACCGGAACACGATGACCAACAGCGAGGGGGGCACGAACGACGAGGAGTTCCGCAACGTCGCCGTCGTGGACCGGGTGAACACGACGTACATGGTGTGGATGGGCACCTCGATGGCGTGCGCCCAGTGCCACACGCACAAGTACGACCCGCTCACGCAAAAGGAGTTCTTCGCGTCCTACGCCTTCCTCAACAACACGGCTGACGCCGACCACAAGGACGAGAGCCCGACGCTGCCGTTTTGGGACGGCGACCAGCAGAAGAAGAAGGAGGCGCTCCAGGCGCAGATCGCGGACCTCGAAGGGAAGCTCAAGGGGAAGAAGCCCGACGAGATGAAGCCCGAGCGCGAGAAGCTCGCGGCGCTCAAGAAGGAGGACGCGGCGCTCAAGCCGGCGACGTCCGTGCCGGTCATGACGGAACTGGTCGGCCCGCAGCGCCGCAAGACCCGGCTCCAGTTCCGCGGGAACTTCCTCGACCTGGGCGACGAGGTTGCCGAGGCCGTGCCGGCAGCGCTCCACCAGCTCCCCGCCGACGCGCCGCGGACCCGGCTCGGGTTCGCGAAGTGGCTCGTCAGCCCCGAGAACCCGCTCACCGCCCGCGTGACCGCGAACCGGCTCTGGGAGCAGGTGTTCGGCACCGGGATCGTCCGCACGAGCGAGGAGTTCGGCGCGCAGGGCGAACTCCCGAGCCACCCCGAACTGCTCGAATGGCTGGCGGTCGAGTTGCAGACCGACTGGGACGTGAAGCGGTTCCTGCGGCTCCTCGTCACGTCCGCGGCGTACCGCCAATCGTCGAAGGTCTCGCCGGAACTGTTCGAGCGCGACCCGGACAACCGGCTCCTCGCGCGCGGCCCGCGGGTGCGCCTCTCGGCCGAGATGGTCCGCGACCAGGCGCTCGCGGCCGCGGGGCTGCTGAGCCCGAAGTCGCTCGGGCCGTCGGTGAAGCCGCCGCAGCCGAACCTCGGCCTGAGCGCCGCGTTCGGCGGGTCGATCGACTGGCAGACGAGCACCGGCGAGGACAAGTTCCGCCGCGGCATCTACACGCAGTGGCGGCGGTCGAACCCGTACCCGTCGATGTCGACGTTCGATGCGCCGAACCGCGACACGTGCATCGTCCGCCGCGCCCGCACGAACACCCCGCTGCAGGCGCTGGTGACGATGAACGACCCGGTGTACGTCGAGGCGTCGCAGGGGTTGGCCCGGCGGATGATGGAGAAGGGCGGGGCCGGGACGCACGAGAAGGCGGCGTTCGGCTTCCGGGCCTGCCTCGTGCGCCCGCCGACCGCCGCCGAGGTCGAGCGGCTCGTGAAGCTGTACCGCGAGGCGCAGACGAAGTTCACCGCCGACCCCGCGAAGGCGAAGCTGTTCGCGACCAACCCGCTCGGCCCGCTGCCCAAGGGCGTCGACCCGATCGACGCCGCCGCGTGGACCGTGGTCGCCAACGTGCTCCTGAACCTCGACGAAATGCTGATGAAGCGCTGACACCACACCCCGCACCAGGCCCGCGGGTCGCAGCGACCCGCGGGAGTTGTGAGGAACTCATGCACCCGAAACTCGCACGCCTCCAGTCGGTCACGCGGCGGCACTTCCTCGAGTCGTCGTCGCTGGGGCTCGGCGCGCTGGCGCTGTCGCAGCTCGACGCGGCCCCGGCGGGCGACGCGCCCGGCGCGCCGCGGGCCAAGGACGACCCGCTGTTCCCCCGCAAGCCCCACTTCCCGGGCACCGCCAAGCGGGTCATCTACCTGCACATGTCCGGCGCGCCGCCGCACCTCGACCTGCTCGACTACAAGCCCGAGCTCGTCAAGCACGACGGCGAGGCGTGCCCGGACGAGTACCTCAAGGGCAAGCGGTTCGCGTTCACGTCGGGCGTGCCCAAGCTGCTCGGCACCAAGCAGCCGTTCAAGCAGCGCGGCAAGTCCGGGATCTGGATGTCCGACGCGATCAAGCCGCTGCACGACGTGGCCGACGACGTGACCGTGATCCGGTCGCTGAAGACCGACGAGTTCAACCACGCGCCCGCGGAGCTGCTCCTCTACACCGGGTTCGCCCGCCAGGGCCGGCCGAGCCTCGGCGCGTGGACGTGCTACGGGCTAGGCAGCGAGAGCGCGAACCTGCCCGGGTTCGTGGTGCTGATCTCCAGCGGCGTCCAGCCGAGCGGCGGGCAGGGGTGCTGGGGCAGCGGGTTCCTGCCGTCTGTGTTCCAGGGGGTGCAGTGCCGCAGCAAGGGCGAGCCGGTGCTGTACCTGTCGGACCCGCCGGGGATGGACCGCGACGTGCGGCGGCTCGGGCTCGACGCGATGCGCGACCTGAACGAGTTGCAGGAGAAGGAACTCGGCCACCCCGAGACCCGGACCCGGATCGCGCAGTACGAACTCGCGTTCCGCATGCAGCTCTCGGCGACCGAGGCGATGGACATCACCCGCGAGCCCGCGAAGGTGCTCGACGCCTACGGCGCGAAGCCCGGGGCCGGGTCGTTCGCGAACAACTGCCTCCTGGCCCGCCGGCTCGCCGAGGCCGGGGTGCGGCACATCCAGCTCTTCGACTGGGGCTGGGACTTCCACGGCACCAACCCGAACGAGGACATCCGCGAGGGGCTGACCAAGAAGGCCACCCCGACGGCCCAGGCGGTCGCGGCGCTCATCAAGGACCTGAAGAACCGCGACATGCTCAAGGACACGCTCGTGGTGTGGGGCGGCGAGTTCGGCCGCACCCCGTTCCGCGAGGGCCGCACCGCCGGGAGCCAGGTGCTCGGCCGCGACCACTATCCGGACTGCTTCTCACTGGTGCTCGCCGGCGGCGGGATCAAGGCCGGCCACACCCACGGCGAGAGCGACGACCTCGGCTTCAAGGTCGGCCGCGACCCGGTCCACGTCCACGACCTCCAGGCCACGATCCAGCACTGCCTCGGGTTCGACCACACGAAGCTCACGTACCGGTTCCAGGGCCGCGACTACCGACTCACCGACGTCCACGGCCACGTCGTCAAGGACGTGCTCGCCTGAGCCGCTCCCGCGATCGCGGGGCTCCGCGCGCCCGCGATATCCCTTAACTTGACCTACTCCCTCCTGCGTCCCCACCAGCCACCCGACCCCATGCGAATCACCACCCTCACGCTCCTGGCCGCGGCGCTTGCCGCGGTCGCGCAGGCCCAGGCACCGCTCACCCAGAAGCCGACCGTCGCGCCAGCGGTCGAGCGCGGCGAACCCGGCAAGGAGCCCGCCCCGCCGAAGGACGCGCCCCCGCCGGACGCCTCGAAGCTGTTCGCCGGCGGGCCGGTGCCGCTCTGGATCTGGGGGCCGGACGCGAACAAGAAGTACCTGCTCCGCACGACGTTCGCGGCCGCGGGCGTGAAGCGCGCCGTGCTCCGCGTCACGGCCGACAACCACGTCGCGCTCTCGGTGAACGGCAAGCGGGTCGCCGCCTCGGACGAGTGGAAGGACGCGGCCGAGGCCGACGTGACGAAGCTCCTCAAGCCCGAGGGGAACGAGGTCGTCGCCGAGGTCACCAACGCGGGCGGTGCGGCCGGGCTGGTCTTCAAGCTCGTGCTCGTCCCCGAGAAGGGGGAGCCGACCTACGTGGTCAGCGACGAGAAGTGGACCGCCGACGCGATGGCGAACGCCGCCCCGGAGAAGGTCAAGAAGGTCGCGACCTACGGCGACGCGCCGTGGGGCAAGGTGTTCGAGACGGCGACGGCCGACGTCGGGTCCGGCAAGTCAAAGGTGCCCGCGGGGACGTTCCAGGTGCCGCCGGGGTTCAAGGTCGAGAAGCTGTTCACGGTTCCGAAGGCGGAACTCGGCTCGTGGGTGTGCCTCGCGGCCGACGACAAGGGCCGGCTCATCGCGAGCGACCAGGGCGGGCTCGGGCTCGTTCGCATCACGCCGGGCAAGGTCGGCACCGACGAGGAGACGAAGGTCGAGCGCATCCCGGCGAAGATCACCGGGGCGCAGGGGCTCCTGTTCCACAAGGGCACGCTGTACGTCGTGTGCAACGGCGGGCCGGGGAGCGGGCTGTACCGCGTGACCAGCTCGAAGAACGACGAAGTGTTCGACAAGGTCGAGAAGCTCAAGGCGCTGGCCGGCGGCGGCGAGCACGGCCCGCACGCGGTGCGGCTCGCGCCGGACGGCAAGTCGCTGTACGTGATCTGCGGCAACCACACCCGCCCGCCCGAGGGCTTCGACCGCAGCCGGCTCCCGAAGAACTGGAGCGAGGACCACCTGCTCCCGCGGCAGTGGGACGCGAACGGCCACGCCCGCGGCATCCTCGCCCCGGGCGGGTACGTCGCGAAGACCGACTTCGACGGCAAGGCGTGGGAGATCTTCACCGCCGGGTACCGGAACCCCTACGACTTCGCGTTCAACGCCGACGGCGAGATGTTCGTCTACGACGCCGACATGGAGTGGGACTTCGGCATGCCGTGGTACCGGCCGACGCGGGTGAACCACGCGACCAGCGGCAGCGAACTCGGCTGGCGCAGCGGCACCGGCAAGTGGCCCGCGTACTACGTCGATAGCCTCCCGGCCGCGGTCAACATCGGCCCCGGCTCGCCGGTCGGCGTCGAGTTCGGGTACGGGGCCAAGTTCCCCGCGAAGTACCAGAAGGCGCTGTTCATCTGCGACTGGACCTTCGGCACGATGTACGCGATCCACACCGAGCCGAGCGGCTCGACGTACAAGGCGACGAAGGAGGAGTTCGTCAGCCGCACGCCGCTGCCGCTGACCGACGTGGTCATCGGCCCGACCGACGGCGCGATGTACTTCACCATCGGCGGCCGCGGCGCGCAGAGCGAGCTGTACCGCGTGACCTACACCGGGAAGGACTCGACCGAGAAGGTCGAGTACAAGGACACCGCCGGCGTGCAGGAGCGTGCCGATCGGCACCGGCTGGAGGTCGCTCACACGACGAGCGACTGGTACGAAGGTGGTCGCCCTGACATAAAGGACGCATTGGATCTGCGCCTCACGTCGCCGGACCGATTCATCCGTTACGCTGCTCGTGTCGGTCTGGAACATCAGCCAGTGAAATCGTGGCAGGACAAGATCCTCGACTCGAAACTTGATCGCGTTGTGATTGAAGGCACAGTCGCGCTTGCGCGTCAGGCTGACAAATCGCTTCAGCCCAAGTTGCTTGTCAAGCTCGGCGAACTCGACTTCCTCAAGTACGACGAGGCGATGCAACTCGACCTCCTGCGTGCGTACCAGCTCGTGTTCACCCGGATTGGCGAGCCCGACAAGGACAGCGCCGCGAAGGTGGTCGCCAAGCTCGACCCGCTGTTCCCGGCGCAGTCGGACCTCGTGAACCGCGAACTCGCGCAGGTGCTCATCTTCCTGAAGTCGCCGACCATCGTGGAGAAGGTCGCGAGGCTCCTGCTCGAACCGTCGAAGCCGCCGGCCCCGGACGTGGCCGCCGAACTGCTCGCCCGCAACGGCGGGTACGGCGGCACGGTCGCGAACGTGCAGAAGAACGCCCCGGACCAGCAGAAGATGGCGCTCGCGTTTGCGCTGCGGAACGCCACCGTCGGCTGGAACATGGACCGGTGGAAGGCGTACTTCGGGTTCCTCGCCGAGGCCCGCACCAAGAGCGGCGGCGCGAGCTACCAGGGGTTCATCAACAACATCGAGCGCGAGGCGTTCGCCAGCGCGTCGGACGCCGAGCGGCTCGCGATCGAGGCCGCGGGGCTCAAGAAGCCGTTCAAGCCGAAGGAACTGCCGAAGCCGATCGGCCCCGGCCGCGAGTGGACGACGGCCGACGTGAGCGCCCTGGAGGCGAAGCTCAAGAGCGGCCGGAACTTCAAGAACGGCGAGCGCGCGTTCGCGGCGGCCCGGTGCGTCGTGTGCCACCGCGTGGGCGGCGACGGCGGCGCGACCGGGCCGGACCTGTCGCAGGTCGCCGGCCGGTTCGGGGTGAAGGAACTCGCCGAGGCGCTCGTCGAGCCGAGCAAGGTCGTGTCCGACCAGTACAAGGCGAGCGTCGTCCGCACCGTGGACGACAAGAGCTACGTCGGCAAGGTGGTGAACGATGCCAACGGGAAGTACACGATCGTGACCGACCCGGAGGACTCGACGAAGGTGGTGGAGGTGAAGAAGGAGGACGTCGAGAGCCTGAAGCCGTCGAACGTGTCGCTCATGCCCGAGAAGCTCCTCAACTCGCTCAACGAGGCCGAGGTGCTCGACATGCTCGCGTACATGCTCAGCCGCGGCGACCCGGGCCACCCGATGTTCAGGAAGTGAGTCGCACCGGCCCGGTTGAAGTCGTTCGCTTCACGCGGGCCGCCACGGAGGGCGGCCCCTACAAACCAAAGGCGCAAGTCTCGTAGGGGCCGCCCTCCGTGGCGGCCCGCCAACCACTTCCGGTTGACCACCGCTGCATTGCAATCGGGCAACGTCGTTAACACGCTCACGCGCCCGGCTCGCCGAGCATCTTGCGCACCTTCGCGACCCCAAGTTGCCGCATGGTTGCCATGTTCCGCTTCGGGATCTCGGCGACCCTCGCGGGGTCGTCGTTCACCCGGCTCACGCTCTCCTCGCGGAGCAGGTGCAGCATCGGGTACGGCGTGCGGTTCGTGTAGTTCGTCACGTCGTCCGGCCGTGTGCCGGCGAAGCGATAGAGCGGGTGGAACCCCGCGATCTGGACCACCCCTTCCAGTTCCAGGTCGGCGAGCAGGTCGTCGCACTCGGCGACGAAGTCGTTGTAATCCAGGAACTCGGCGAGCGCCGCCGGGTGGACGAGGAACGCCGTCTCGACATCGGTCGCGGGCACGGCGGCGAGCGCCAGAAGTTCGCGCTCGAGGTCCGCTCGCAGCGATTCGGCGTCGGCGGCCTCGGTGACCGCGTACCGGATCAGCCCGCCATCGAACGGCCGCCGGGCGAACGGGCACAAGTTCAGCCCGATCACCACGTCCGCGATCCAGCGCCGCGTGCGCTCGATGACTGCCTCGTGATCCATACGCCCCCCCGATCATTCACATTACCATAACGCGACGAACTCGCGAGTCGAGATCGCGGCGCACGCCTGGAGAAGTTGCGCCGCCGTGAGGGCGGCGAGCACCCGCGGCCGCTCGGCCAGCGTGCCGGCGACGGGGAACTGAACGAACGCGCCGAGGAAGATCCACAGGCGGATCACCTCGCCGCGGTTCACGCCGAGCGCGTCGAGCACCAGCACCACCGCCAGAACCGAGAGTGGAACGACGCGCTCGGGCACCGGCCGTCGAACCGCGACCGTCGCGACCACGAGGAAGATGGCCGAGGTGCCGACGCCGGTGTTGACGAAAAAGTCGATCAGGTTCTGCACTAGCCACAAGCCGTAGGGCCGCTGGTTGAGTTCGTTGAACTCGCTCGCGTGCCCCACCGCGAATCGTAGCGCCTCGGCGATGTCGTAGCCGAACGCGACGTCCACTAACCACGCACTCGTGACGAACGTCGCGGGGACCACCACGAGCACCACCGCGAGCCCCCGGAGGTTCACATCCTTGCGAGCGCACGCGCGGCGGAGGACGGCGAGGAACACGAGACCGGTCACCAGCGGGACCGGGTCGAACAGCACGAGCCAGTACAGCGACACCCCGACGGCCACGAGCCACGCGGGCCGCCCGGACGCGCAGAACCGCATCAAGAGCCACAGCGGCACCATAATGAACACCGGCGTCACCGTGTTCATGAGCGGTAAGAAGTAAACCTTCGCCGGGAGGAGAAGGTACAGCACGAGAGCCGCGTGCCCCGTTCGCCGCGATCCGTACAGTTCTCGGGCGATCGCGTAAGCGAGAACGCCGCCGAGGTTCGAGACGCACAGGATCAGCAGAGCGGTTGCTCGCGGTGAGTCGGTGACGGCCCGCAGCGCGTGGAAGAACAGCACCTTGCCCGCGAGGTTGGCGCGGACGTGGAACGAGTGCGAGGGTGCGATCGCCCGGTAGTCCCGCAGGAACTCGGCGGGGCCGTGTTGCGCCGCGACCGCGAAGAACCCGTTGGAGCCGTCCGCGACCGCCGTCGCAAGGTCGGTCGAGGCGACCGCCCACAGCGCGAGTTGCGCGCCCAACCCGGTCACGAACCAGAGCGCGATCACGAGCCGCGGGCGGCGGTCGACGCACCGGTGCCCGAGCAGCACGCACGGCACCGCGGCCGCGGCGAGCGCCCACCCGACCGCCCAGGCCGCGGGCCGCACCCCACTGGAGAACCGCGGGTACAGCCAGCCGCCGGCCTCGGAACCGAAGAACCCGTCGTACGGCATGGGCGGTCCGTTCGCGGGTCACTTCTTCGCGGGCGGGGGCGTCCCCTCGGCGTCGTAGTCGCCGAGCCGCCGCACCCAGATGTTGCGGAACCGGACCGGGTTACTGTGGTCCTGGATGTTGATCGTGTACTCGCCGAACTTGTTGCCGAACTCGGCCGCGTGGTGGACGACGATGCCGTTGTGGAGCACCGTGATCCGGCCCGGCCGCGTCACCTTACCGGTCTCGTCGACCTTCGGCAGGTGCGCGACGATGTCGTAGACCTGCCACTCGCCCGGCCTGCGGCTCGCGTTCACCAGCGGCGGGAACCGGCCGTAGAGCGCCCCGGCCTGGCCGTCTGGGTAGGTGTCGTTCTCGAACGAGTCGAGCACCTGCACCTCGCCGAACCCGCCGATGGAGATGCCGCTGTTGCCGCGACCCTGGTCGTTCCCCTTCACCTCTTTCGGGGTGGCCCACTCGACGTGGATCTGGGCGTCGCCGAACTTCTTCCGCGAAGCGATCGCGCCGCCCTTGACCTCCGCGTAGCCGTTCGCGACCTTCCAGTTCGGCTTGGCGTCTTCCGCGTCGGGCTTCTTACCGGAGCGGTGCCACTCGGCCAGGTCCGTGCCGTCGAACAGGATGACCGCGTCGGACGGCGGCCTGCCGGGCTGGTCGAGCGTGCCCGCGGTGCCGGGGTCGATGACCTTGGGCCGGGGCCGGGCGCGGTCGTTGTGCTTCCACTTCACCGACTCCTTGGGGTCCTTCGGCGGCTCCTGGGCGGTGATTGCGAGTGCGACGAGCGGAACGAGAGCGGCGACGGCGGCAGCGGCTCGCATGGCACGGACCTCGGGGAAAGGCGGCGGGGCGGGACTCAGATAGCGTAAGCCAAGTTGTTGCCTGCCGCCACCTCGTGGCGTAACCTCGTGCGTGTCCCCCGCTGCCCGATCCCTCCCGCCCCGAGACACTGCGATGCCCCGAATGAACCGCCGAACCGCGCTGAAGACCGCCGCCGCGACGCTGTCCGTCCCGTTCGTGTGGCGGCACCACGCCCACGCCGCCCCGAGCGAGACCGTGCTGCACGCGAGCTTCGGGGCCGACGGCATGGCAGGGTCCGACATCAACGCGCTCACGGCGAGCAAGAACCTGAAGCTCGTCGCCGTCGCTGAGGTCGATGCGACCCGCCCGAACCTCGCGAAGCTGAAGCAGAAGTACCCGGACCTGCGGGTGTACGCCGACTACCGCGAGCTGCTCGACAAGGAAAAGGAGCTCAACTCGGTCAACGTCTCGACCCCCGACCACATGCACGCGCCGATCGTGATGCGGGCGCTGAACCGCGGGCTCAACGTGTACGGGCAGAAGCCGCTCACGCAGACGATCCACGAGGCCCGGCGGCTCACCGAGGTCGCGGCCGAGAAAAAGGTCGTCACCCAGATGGGCATCCAGATCCACAGCCACCCGGTCCACAAGATGGTCGTGAAGCTGGTGCAGGACGGGGCCATCGGGAAGGTGAAGGAGGTCCACTCGTGGAGCGGCAAGTCGTGGGGCGACACGGCCCCGAAGCCGGACCGCAAGGACCCGGTGCCCGACGGGCTGAACTGGGACCTGTGGCTCGGCGTCGCGGGCGACCGGCCGTTCATCGGCAGCGGGTACTACCACCCGGGCAACTGGCGGAAGCGGCTCGACTTCGGCACCGGCACGTTCGGCGACATGGGGTGCCACATCCTCGACCCGGTGTTCGGCGCGCTCGGCGTCGGGAACCCGCTCACCATCCGCTCGGAACTCCCCGGGCCGAACGACTACAACTGGTCGCTCGACGTGCAGGTGAAGTACGTGTTCCCCGGGACGAAGTTCACCGACGAGACCGTCGCGGTGACGTGGTACAACGGGAAGGTGCGGCCCCCCGAGGAGGTCCAGAAGCTCGTCGACCGCAAGCTCAACGACCAGGGCTCCGTGTACGTCGGCGAGAAGGGGGTGCTGTACTCGCCGTACATAGCGGCCCCCGTGCTGCTCCCGGCCGACAAGTTCACCGACTTCAAGCCGCCCGAGGTGAAGGGCGACGACCACTACCTCCAGTACGTCGAGGCGGTCCGCGGGAACGGGCAGACGTCGGCCCCGTTCAGCTACGCCGGCCCGCTCACGGAGATGGTGCTGCTCGGGTGCCTGGCCACGCGGTTCCCGAAGACCGACCTGAAGTGGGACACGAAGGCGCTGAGGGTCACCAACAACGACGACGCGAACAAGTTCGTGCGGAAGGCCTACCGCAAGGGGTTCGAGGTCGAGGGGCTGTGAGGTTGAAGCGCCGGACCCGCGGGCGGGGGCTCGCGCCCCGCCCGCGGGTTCTTGCGTTGCGTTTCACTTCGCGAACACGGCGAGGTAGAGCGCGGCACCGGCGAAGCCGGACGCGAACATGGCCGCGGCCGTGGCCGCGATCCACAGCCAGGAGCCCCGGCCCCGTCCCGCCCGGGGGGGCGGAACGGGCTCGGCATCGGCCGCGGGCAGGGCGTCGGCGACCGAGTCGTGAACGCTGAGCAGGTGGTCGAACGCGCCGCTCGCGGGGCCGACGACCGGCACCGGGAGGGGGGCGAGCGCCGGGAGCGCGGCGAGTCGGTGCGGCGTGCCCGTTCCGGTGGGTCGCGTGGCGACCCCGGGGCAGGTCGCGAGGAGCGCGGCGAGCACGTCTTGCGGCGTCTGGAACCGGTCCGCGGGCTTCTTCGCCATCAGCCGGCCGATGAGTTCCGACAGACCCGGGGGCGGGGCCGCGCCGCCCGGGAGCACCAGCGGCGGGGGCGGCGCGTACCCGTGACTGTACATCTTCTCGACCGGCGTGCCGTTGAACGGCAACGCACCCGTGAGGAGGAAGTAGAGCGTGCAGCCGAGGCTGTAGAGGTCGGCCCGGATGTCCACCCCGTGCGGGTCCTGCACCTGCTCGGGGGCCATGAAGTCGGGGGTGCCGAGGACCACCCCGTTGCGGGTGAGGGTCGCGCCCCGGTTGGGTGCGAGCGCCGCCTGGTTAAACCCCGAGAGCCCCAGGTCGAGGACCTTGACCGTCGCGGTCCCCGGGTCCCACATCAGGTTCGAAGGCTTGAGGTCGCGGTGAACGAGTCCCTTCTCGTGGACGTGCTGGAGGGCCAGCGTCGTCTGGTACGCGATCATGGCGGCCTCGGGCAGCGACAGCGGCCCGCCCCGGCCCACGACGGTCGCCAGATCGGTCCCGTGGACGAACTCGGTCGCGAGGTACAATTGCTCGTCCACCTCGCCCGCGTCGTAAGCCCGGACGACGTGCGGGTGCTCCAGGCTCGACGTGAGCTGGATCTCGCGGAGGAACCGCTTCACCGTCGTCGCCGACCCGACCTTGTCGGAGCGGATGACCTTGAGCGCCTCGACCCGGCCGATCCGCGGCTGGAGCGCCCGGTACACCACGCCCATCCCGCCCTCGCCGACCTTGTCGAGGAGCACGAACCCGGCGAACACGAGCCGCGACGTCTGGCCGGCCAGCGCGACCTGGGTTTGGAAGTCCGTCAGCCCGCCGCCCCCCCGGAGGATCTCCCCCAACTCCTCGGACGTGGCGCATCCGCCCGCGATCGCGTTCTCGATCTGCTGGACGGCGCGCGCCGACACGATCTTGAGCCGGCGGAGGTCGGCCACGATGGCCGCAGCCTTGGTCTCGGGCGTCTGTACGGGCCTCGGACGCATTCGCAGGGCACTGCTACTCATGACTCACTCTCCCCGGTCAGGGGACCGAACGGCAGGGCGGGTCGAAAGGAGAGGACTTGGTAGATGTATAGTCCAGGTGGCGGGCGTTGCGGGGAAGGTTCGGTGCGGGTGGTGGGAATGTTCCTCGTGACCGAAGTGTACAGCAAATTGCGGCCCGGATCGTGTCACGAGCGCGGAGTTCCGAGGTTCCGCGGGGATCCCCTTCCGCATCAGTTTCCGACTGCTCAAGCAACATGCGAATTGCATACATCACTGCCGGGGCCGCGGGCATGTACTGCGGGAGTTGCATGCGCGACAACACTCTCGTCGCCGCACTCGGCAATGCCGGGCACGAGGCCCTGTTGGTTCCCACGTACACGCCCATCCGAACCGACGAAGAGGACGTGAGTCAGGGCCGCGTCTTCTTCGGCGGCATCAATGTTTACCTCGAACAAAAGTTCTGGCTGTTCCGGCACACGCCCCGGTTCCTCGACCGCCTCTTCAATTTCCGCTGGCTTGTGCGCTGGGTGTCGCGGTTCGCACAGCGGACCAAGTACAGCGAACTCGGCGACCTCACGATTTCGATGCTCCAGGGGACGCACGGCAACCAGCTCAAGGAAGTGACCAAGCTCGCGGACTGGCTCGAAACTGAGGTGCGGCCCGAGGTCGTGGTGCTGACGAACGCGCTGCTGTCGGGCGTCGCTCCGGAGCTGCGCCGCCGGCTCGGAGTGCCCATCGTCGTCACGTTCCAGGGCGACGACATCTTCCTCGACGCGCTGCCGGCCGCGGACCGCGAGCGGTGCTTCGCGCTGATCCGCGAGAACTGCGCCGGCGCGGCCGCGTTCGTCACCACGAGCCGCGCGTACGCCGAGCACATGGCGGGCTACCTCGGCCTGCCGCGGGAGAAGATGCACGCCGTCCACCCCGGGCTGAACCTCAACGGGCACGGCGGACCGCGGCCGGTGACCCGCGACCACCCGCTCACCATCGGCTACTTCGCCCGCATCTGCCCCGAGAAGGGGTTCCACAATCTCGTTGATGCGTACATCCACCTGCGCCGACGACCCGGCTCGCCGCCCACGAGGTTGCGGGCGAGCGGGTGGCTCGGCGAGAACAACCGCGCGTTCTTCGGCGCCCAGGTGAAGAAGCTCGAAGCGGCCGGGTTGCTCGCCGAGTTCGAGTACGTCGAGAGCCCGGGGCACGACGAGAAGGTGAAATTCCTGCGATCGGTCGACGTCTTTTCCGTGCCGACGACGTACCGCGAGCCGAAGGGCCTGTACGTGCTCGAAGCGTGGGCGAACGGCGTTCCCGTCGTGCAACCGTGCCACGGCTCGTTCCCCGAGTTGGTCGAAGCGACCGGCGGCGGCCTCCTCGTCGAGCCCGAGAACCCGGCCGCTCTCGCCGCCGGGTTGCGGCAGATGCTCGACGACCACGAGCTGCGGGACCGGTGCGGGCGGGCCGGTGAGGCCGCGGTCCGCGAGCGGTTCACGGCCGCGACAATGGCCGACGCGACCGCCGCTCTCCTGGACCGGATTGTGAAAGACACCCGCTGATGCTCTGGTTCCTCGCGATCGTTTTACTCCTCGGACTCGCGCTGGCGCTCCAGGCCGGTTTGGTCGCGTTCGCTGGGTACGTCCTTCTCGGCGTGTACCTCGTGTCGCGGTTCATTGCGCGAAGCTGGGTCCGGGACCTCCATGCCGAGCGAGCGTGCGACGCTTCGCCCCGCGAGATCGGCGAGTCTGTCGAGGTGGTTGTCACGCTCACCAACCGCGGCGCGCTGCCGATCCTGTGGGTGCTCGTGGAGGACCTGGTTCCCGACCTGGCGGCGCGCGTGAAGCCGGGGCGACTGTCGGTGAAGGGGAAGCGGCTCCAGGTCGCGAGCCTCGGCCCGCGGCGCACGAAGACGATTAAGTACACTGTCACGTTCCTCACGCGGGGGTACTATCCGCTCGGGCCGGCGCTCCTCGAAACCGGCGACGTGTTCGGCCTGCACCGCCGCCACCGCGTCGTCGGCACCCCGGTGTACGTCATGGTCTACCCGAGGGTCGTTCCCCTGCCGCGGTACGACTTCGCATCGGAGCGGCCGATCGGCGAGGTGCGGCTGCAGAACCGGCTCTTCGAAGACCCGACCCGCACGGCCGGGGTGCGCGAGTACCAACTCGGCGATCCGCTCCAGCGGGTCCACTGGAAGGCGACCGCACGCACGGGGGTGCTGCACTGCCGCGTGTACGAGCCGACCACGCTCGCCGGTGCGACGCTCCTGATCGACTTCCACGCCGACGGCTACCCGAAGCGCAGCGAGCCGCACCGCTCCGACCTCGTCGTGACGACCGCCGCGAGTGTCGCTTACGCCGTCTCCGTGCTGAACCAGCAGGTGGGGCTCGCGAGCAACGGCCGGGACGCGGCCGATCGGATTCGCGAGGAATCGCTAGCTGCCGAGAACGGGGAAGGGTACGAGACGCGCGACGCGGCCCGCGACCGGTTCGAGGTGCGGCACGAGAGCGACCGCCTCCGGCCCGTGGTCGTGCCGACGCGCCGCGGGTTCGACCAGTTCCAGCGCGTCCGCGAGGCGCTCGCCCGGCTCGAACTCACCGACGCCTTCACCTTCCCGCAGCTGGTGCTGAACGTGACGCCGCGACTGCCGCGGGACGCGACGGTGATCGCCGTGCTGCCTCGGGTGCCGGCCGACAGCGCCGCGGCGCTCGGCGCGCTCCGCCGCCAGGGGTTCGCGGTCACGGCGGTCCTCGTCGGCCTCAGCGACTCCGAGCGGCTCGACGCGCACGGCCGGTTGCTCGCCGAGACGGTCCGCGACATCCGCTTCGTGAACACCGAAGAGGAACTCGCCCACCTCGGCGGCAACGCGGCCGCGAGCGTGCCCGTCAGTTACGACGTGAGCGTCGCCATCGACTGATCCGGCCGCGACTCCGTACCCTATCCCGCATGGCAAACCCTCGCGTACTCGCCTTCGCCCAGTTGATGCGCCTTCCGAACGTGTTCACCGCGTTCGCGGACATCGCGCTCGCGACCGCCGCCGGCGTCGCCGTCCTCCCGGTCGTCCCCGCCGGCTTCTGGGCGTCGGTCGTCACGCTCGCACTCACCTCGGGGTGCCTGTACCTCGCGGGCATGGTGTGGAACGACTACTTCGACCGCGCCGAAGACGCGGTCGCGCGGCCGTTCCGACCGATCCCGTCGGGCCGCGTCGCCGTTCGCACCGCGCTGCTGCTCGGGACGGCGCTGTGCGGTCTCGGGCTCGGCTTCGCGGCGCTCGCGGGCGCAACGGGGGAGGGCGGTTGGAGCGGCGGGCCGCTCGCGTACGCGGTCGCCATCGCCGCGGCCGTGCTGATCTACGACGGCGGGATGAAGCGCACAGCGGCCGGGCCGCTCGCGATGGCGAGTTGCCGGTTCCTGAACGTGCTGCTCGGCCTCTCGATGGTCCCTGACGCGGCGCTGGACCTCGAAACGCGGCTCCACCTGGCGGGGGTGGTCGGCGTGTACATCGTCGGGGTGACGTGGTTCGCTCGCACCGAGGAGGGCCGAAGCAGCCCCCGCCACCTGTTCGCCGCCGCGGGCGTCCTCGTGGTGTCGCTGATCCTCGCACTGGCGCTGAAGGCCCGGCTGCCGCTCGACTCGGGAACGGTCGCGTTCCCGTACCTGGTCGTCCTGTTCGGCTTCTACATCGGTCGCCCGGTCGCACGTGCCGTGTCCACGCCGGGGCCGCGGGAGGTGCAGGCGGCGGTGAAGCGGTGCGTGCTCGGGCTCGTCGTTCTCGACGCGGTGCTCGCAACGGCGTTCGTCGGTCTGCCCGGCCTCCTCATCCTTTTGTTGTTGCCCCCGGCGCTCGTCATCGGAAAATGGGTCTACTCCACTTGACCCGGGGCACTCGCCCGAGCCCGCACGACCCGAGAACAACCATGACCGACGACCGTCGCTCGTTCCTGCTCACCGGAGGTGCCGCCGTGGCCGGACTGATGACCCGTGACCTGTCCGCCCAGGACGAACCGGCCGACCCGGTCGCCGCGGCCAAGGAGTTCATCGACGCGCACGAGAAGAAACTTCGGCCCCTTGAAGTGGCCGCGGGGAAGGCGTGGTGGGACGCCAACATCTCGGGCAAGGACGACGACTTTCAGAAGAAGGAAGAGGCGCAGAACAAGATCGACGCGGCGCTTTCCGACCCGAAGCCGTTCGCGGCGCTGAAGGGGCTGAAGAAGGCGCTCGACGCCAAGAAGATCGCCGACCCGCTCCTCGCCCGGCAGGTCGAACTGCTGTACCTCGCGTACCTCGAGAAGCAGGTGCCGCCCGAGTTGCTCAAGAAGATCACCGCAAAGGCGAACACCGTCGAGCAGTCGTTCAACGTGTACCGGGCGAAGGTGGACGGGACCGAGTACCCGGACAGCAAGGTCCGCAGCACGCTCAAGCAGTCGGCCGACTCGGCGCTGCGGAAGAAGGTTTGGGAGGCGAGCAAGGGCGTCGGCGGCGTGGTCGAGGCCGACCTCAAGGAACTCGTCGCGCTCCGCAACGATGCCGCGACCCAGCTCGGGTTCAAGAACTTCCACCAGATGATGCTCACGCTCAACGAGCAGGACGGGGTGGAACTCGTCGCGCTGTTCGACGAGTTGGACGAGCTGACCAAGAAGCCGTTCACCGACGCCAAGGCCGACATCGACGGTCGGCTCGCGAAGAAGCTCGGCGTCGGCGTCGACGAGCTGATGCCGTGGCACTACCACGACCCGTTCTTCCAGGAGTCGCCGGCGGTGTACGACGCGAACCTCGACGCGCCGTTCGCGAAGGCCGACATTCCCAAGGTGTGCGCGGCGTTCTACGCCGGCATCGGGCTGCCGGTGGACCGCGTCATCGCCAAGAGCGACCTGCTCGAAAAGAAGGGTAAGAGCCCGCACGCGTTCTGCACCGACATCGACCGCGAGGGCGACGTCCGGGTGCTGGCGAACATCGTCAACAACGAGTACTGGATGGGCACGATGCTCCACGAGCTGGGGCACTCGGTCTATTCGAGCCTGAACATCCCGGCGAAGCTCCCGTACCTGCTCCGGGCCGAGGCCCACATCCTCGCGACCGAGGGGGTCGCGATGCAGTTCGAGCGGTTCAGCAAGTCGCGGGCGTGGGCCGAGCGGATGGGGCTCAAGGTCGAGAACGCGGAGGCGTTCGACGAGGCGGCCGCGAAGACCCAGCGGAACCAGCTCCTCATCTTCAGCCGCTGGTGCCAGGTGATGCTGCGGTTCGAGAAGGCGATGTACGAGGATCCGAAGCATGACCTGAACAAGCTGTGGTGGGACCTCGTCGAGAAGTACCAGCAGCTCAAGCGGCCGAAGGACCGGAACTTCCCGGACTACGCCGCGAAGATCCACATCTGTAGCGCGCCGGTGTACTACCACAACTACATGATGGGCCAACTCTTCGCGTCGCAGGTCCACCACGCGATCGCCAAGGAAGTGTTCGGGACCGACCCGAAGAAGGTGATCTACGTCGGCGACAAGAAGGTCGGCGAGTTCATGAAGAAGAAGGTGTTCGAGCCCGGCCGCACGCTGTCGTGGAAGGCGCTGGCGAAGTTCGCCACGGACGAGGAACTGAACCCGAAGGCGTTCGCCAAGGACTTCCAGGGCTGAGCCGCGAGCGGCCGCCCCGGGCGCAGCAAAACGGGGCCGGCGCTGAAGCGCCGGCCCCGTTCGGTACTTCACCCGGACCCTGCTCACCCCCACGTCACGAGCCGGGGCTCGAACGAGTGGTGCAGGTTCGCGTGCTTCGGCAGCACGCGGACCGAGAACCCGAACTGGCCGCTCGACCGGCACGGCACGCTGCCCGAGAACGACACCGTCTGCCCGGTCTTCTCGCCGTTGGGCATGAGGGTCGTTGCCCGCGGGTCGGCGATCTCGCTCATCGCGTCGAGCACGCCGTGGCACAGTTGGACCTCGACGTCGTCCGGGGAGAACGACCCGAGGTGGACCCGGACCTTGACCCGGAACTCGGACCCGACCCGGAGCGTCTCGCCGCCGGGGGCCTCGACGCTCTCGACCTTCACCTGGCCCCACGCCCCGTTGACCCGCTTCCGCCACACGGCCAGCTCCTTCGCCGCCTTGAGCTGGTCGGCGCTGAGCCGCATCGCCCGCTGGTGGCTCGGGACGTAGCACCGCTCGGCGTACTCCTCGACCATGCGGTTGGTGTTGAACACCGGCACCAGGCTCATGATGCTCCGCTTCATGCGGCGGATCCACTCGCGGGGCAGGCCGTCGGTCCCGCGGCGGTAGAACATCGGCACCAGGTCCTGCTCGATCAGGTCGAGCAGGGCGCGGCTCTCGACGTCGTCCTGGTACACCGTGTTGTCGCCGTACTCCTCGCCGGCGCCGATGGCCCACCCGTTGTCGCCGTCGTACCCCTCGCACCACCACCCGTCGAGGATGGACAGGTTCAGCCCGCCGTTGCACGGCACCTTCATGCCGCTGGTGCCCGACGCCTCCAGGGGCCGCCGCGGGTTGTTGAGCCACACGTCCACGCCCTGCACGAGGTACCGGGCGACGTTCATGTCGTAGTCTTCGATGAACACGATGTGCTTGCGGAACTCGAGCTTCCGGGCCTGCTGCACGACCCGCTGGATCAGCTCCTTGCCCCCGTTGTCCTTGGGGTGGGCCTTGCCGGCGAAGATGAACTGGACCGGCCGGTCCTTCGCGCCGAGCAGCGAGATGAGCCGCTCCGCGTTGCGGAAGATCAGGTCGCCGCGCTTGTACGTGGCGAACCGCCGGGCGAACCCGATGGTCAGCGCGTCCGGGTCCAGCACCTCCTCGGCGGCCACGACCTCGCTCGGCGGCGCGCCGCGGCGCTTGAGCTGCGAACGGAGCCGGGCGCGGGCGAACGCGACCAGCCGCTCGCGGCCCCGCTCGTGGGTCCGCCACAGCTCGGCGTCCGGGATGTGCTCGACCCGCTTCCAGATCGCGAAGTCGGTCGGCCGCTCCTCCCACTGGATGCCGAGGTAGCGGTCGTAGAGCTGCGCGATCTCGGGGCTGAGCCAGCTCTGCGTGTGGACCCCGTTGGTGATGCTGGTGATCGGCACCTCGCTCGTGGGCAGCTCGGGCCACAGGTCCTTCCACATCTTCCGCGACACGACCCCGTGCAGCTTGCTCACGCCGTTGGAGACGTTTGCCAGGTGCAACGCCAGCACGGTCATCCCGAACGGCTCCTGCTCGTTCGCCGGGTGCTGGCGGCCCAGGTCGGCGAGGCGGGCGCGGTCCACGCCCATCTTCGCCATGTAGTCGCCCAGGTACTGCTCGATCATCTGCATCGGGAACGCGTCGTTCCCGGCGGGGACCGGGGTGTGCGTCGTGAAGCACGTCCCGGCCTTGACCGCCTCGAGCGCCGAGTCGAAGTCGAGCTTCTGCTCGGCCATGAGGGTGCGGATCCGCTCCAGGCCGGTGAACGCGGCGTGGCCCTCGTTCATGTGGCACACGGTCGGGGCCTTGCCGAGCGCCTTGAGGGCGCGGATGCCGCCGATGCCGAGGATGATCTCCTGCTGGATCCGGGTGTGCTGGTCGCCGCCGTAGAGCTGGGCGGTGATCCCGCGGTCCTCGGCCCGGTTCGGCGGGATGTTCGCGTCAAGCAGGTACAGGGGGACCCGGCCGACGTCGATCCGCCAGACCTTGAGGAACACCTCGCGCTCGGGCAGGGTGACGGACACCACGAGCGGCTTGCCGTCGGCCCCCTTCTCCTCGACGAGCGGCAGGCTGAAGAAGTCGTTCTCGGGGTACCGCTCCTGCTGCCACCCCTCTGCGTTGAGGTACTGGCGGAAGTACCCCTCGCGGTACATAAGGCTGATGCCGACCAGCGGCAGGCCCAGGTCGCTGGCGCTCTTGAGGTGGTCGCCGGCCAGGACCCCGAGGCCGCCGGAGTACACCGGAACGCTCTCGTGGATGCCGAACTCGGCCGAGAAGTACCCGATCCGCAGGTCCGACTCGGTGCCGAACGCGGACGTGAACCACGTCGGGGCCTTGAGGTAGTGGTCCAGGGCCGCGACGACCCGGTCCATGTGGGCCAGGAACCCGTCGTCCTCGGCCAGCTCCTCGAACCGGGCCTGGCCCGTTGCCCCCAGCAGGCGGATCGGGCTGTGGTCCAGCGCCTCGAACAGGTCCGGGTTGATGCGGCGGAAGAGTGCGACGGCGTCGGCGTTCCAGCACCACCAGAGGTTGTACGCGAGCGTGTGCAGGGGGCGGAGGCGGTCCGGCAGTTTGGGGAGAACGGCGAACGTGCGGATCGGTCGGACGGGCATGCAGCACCCTCAGCTGAGTCGGACGGGGCTTTGGGAATGGCTGGGAGGGTGTCGGGCGATTACGCGGCCCAACAGCCGGAGTCAAGATAGGGGATTTGTGTGAGGATTCAACGAGTTTAGCTGGCGGGAGTTTGGTCCGGCTCAGCGGCTTGTGTTCCCCCCGGCGGGCACCCGGCCTCGATGTACGACCGGAGGATCATCTGTGCCGCGACCCGGTCCCGCTTCTCCTTGCGCTTCTTGTGCGTCAACTTCGCCCCGAGCAGCGCCCCTTCGGCGAACCACGTCGTGTACCGCTCGTCCCAGAACACAACGGGCAGCCCCGTGAGGCCCGCGAGCCACGCCCCGAACGCCCGTGCGGCCCGCGACGAGTCGCTCTCCTGGCCGTTCGCGTGGATCGGCAACCCGACCACGATCCCGACCGCCCTCTGCTCGGCCGCGACGCGCGCGAGGTGCGGGCCGTCGAGCGCCTCGGACCGACGTGCGTAGGTCTCCAGCGGCGAGGCGATGATGCGGTCCGGGTCAGTTACGGCCAACCCGTGGCGAACGGTCCCGTAGTCGATGCCCAGGAGCGTGCCCTTACTGGGAACCGCCCTGGCTGCGGACAGAGGGGGAGAAGGGGAGAGGGGGAGCGGGGGAGGTAAGGGCTCCCCATTTCCTTGTCTCCCTGTTTCTCCCGTTGCACCACCGGCGTTGTCGGATGGTCCGGTCACAGGAACCGCTCCAATCCCTGCGCCTTGATCCGGTTGATGAGGTCCTTCACGTCGGCCTCGCCCTTGCGGGTGGTCACGAGGGTCGCGTTGCCGCACTGCACGACCACGAGGTTCTCGACCCCGATGGTGCCGATCAGGTGCGACGGGTCCGACACGATCACGCAGTTGCTCGTCCGCACGCCGCAGTGCAGCCCCTGCACGGTGTTGCCGTCGGCGTCCTGCGGGTTGTGCCGCTCCAGGGCCAGCCACGAGCCGACGTCGTCCCACTTGTACGGGGCGTGGATCACGAGCACCTTCCCGTCCTTGGCGGCGTCCTGCATGACGGCGTAGTCGATGCTGATCTTCTCGGCGTTCGCGTACTCGGTGCGGAACACCTCGGGGCCGCAATCGGTGCCCCACGCCGCCACGATCTTCTGGATCGTCGCCACCAGCGCCGGCTTCCGCTTCTCCAACTGGCCCAGGACCGCCGCCGGCTTCCACACGAAGATGCCGCTGTTCCAGAAGTAGTCGCCGCTCGCGAGGAACCCCTCGGCCGCGGAAAGGTCCGGCTTCTCGCGGAACCCGTGCGCCCGCGAGATCGGCACGTTCTGCCGGGTACCGGCCCGCTCGCCGCGGTGGATGTACCCGTACCCGGTCGAGGGGAACGTCGGCTCGATGCCGAACGTCAGCAGCGAGTCCGGGAAGTCGTTGGCGAACTGCTCGGCGGCGTGGGCGGCGCGGCGGAACTCCTGCTCCGGCTCTATAAGGTGATCGGCCGGCATCACCATGATCGTCGCGTCGCGGTCGGAGCGGGCGACGAGCGCCGCCCCCAGCGCGACGCACGGTGCCGTGTCGCGGCCCATCGGCTCGCCGACGACCTGCTCGGCCGGCACCATCCCCTTCAACTGCTCGACCGCCTCGCCGCGGTGCTGCTCGCTGGTGAGCACCCACGTCCGCTCGGCGGGCACCTGGGCGGCGATGCGATCGACGGTCGACTGGAGGAGCGTGCGGTTGCCGCTGAACGTCAGGAACTGCTTCGGGCGGACCGCCCGGGACCGGGGCCAGAACCGGGTGCCGCCGCCGCCGGCCATGATCATCGCGTGGAGCATTTCGACTCTCCCGGGTGCCCGGGTCCGTGTCGGGGAAGGATACGACAAACGGGCGGTTCACCCGCCCTGTGTTGCCCAGATAGCCGGGAACACCGCCCCACGCAAGAGAACTCGACCGGCCTCGTTCGTACCGATACTATCGTGTGCGGGGAAGGGGGGGAGGGGTCTCCGCACTCGTCGTGAACTCTTCGCGAACGCGTTCAACTCCTCGCAACCGTCGCGAACTCTTCGCAACTCGACATTTGCTCCCTGTGAAACCCACACCGAGTCCTCGCAACTCGACACTTTCTCCCGCGGACACTTACCGGCCGGCGGTGGTTCCGTTCGAGTTTAGAACTCCTCCCGCGTCACCGGCACCCGCGTGCCGGTTGGTGGCTTCGTGGGCGGGTTCGAAGCCGCCGCTCCGGCCGCCGGGGAGACGACGTGGCGCAGCCCCCACCCAGCGTCGTCGCGGGCCGGGAAGTCGCTGCGGAAGTGCGTGCCGCGCGACTCCTCGCGCCGCAGGGCGGCGTCGATCATCAGCCGCGCGACCGTGAGCAGGTTCTGAAGTTCCCACCCGGCGCGGGTCTCGAACGACCGCGTCAGGACGTACCGGCACCAGAACTCGACGTCGTGCTGGGCCTCCAGGAGGCGGGCGCGCTCGCGGACGATGCCCATCTTGCGGACCATGAGGCTCCGCAGCGCGGCGGTGATGTCGGCGACGTCGAGGCGGTCGTCGGCCGGGTGCGCGGGAACCGCGAACGCGAGGGGCAGGGCGGTGAGGTCGTGCCCGATCTTCCGCGCTTCGTCTGCCGCGCCGCGAGCGCATGTGGTGCCGTACACGAGCCCCTCGATGAGGCTGTTCGACGCGAGCCGGTTGGCCCCGTGGAGCCCGCTCGACGTGACCTCGCCGGCCGCCCACAGGCCGGGGATGCTCGTGCGGCCCTCCAGGTCGACCGTGACGCCGCCGAGCATGTAGTGCGCGCCGGGCCGGACCGGAATCGGGTCCTTCGTGATGTCGAGAGCGAACCCGCGGCACACGCGGTCGATTCCCGGAAAGCGGCGGTGGACCATCGAGGGGTCGAGGTGCGACAGGTCGAGGTACACGTTCGGGTGCTGGGTCCGTTCCATCGTGCGGAAGATGGCGCGGGCGACCACGTCGCGGGGGGCGAGTTCGTGCCGCGGGTCGTCGGCGAGCATGAACCGGTCGCCGTGGACGTCCCGCAGGTACGCCCCCTCGCCGCGGACCGCCTCGCTGACGAGGTACCGCGCCGAGCCCGCGACGTAGAGGACCGTCGGGTGGAACTGCATGAACTCCATGTCCCGGAGTTCGGCCCCGGCCCGGTACGCGGCGGCCATCCCGTCGCCGGTCGCCACGGGCGGGTTCGTCGTCTCGCGATACACCATGCCGCACCCGCCGGACGCGAGGATCGTCTGCTTGGCCCAGATCAGGAGCCGCCCGGAGCCGTTGCGGGCGACGACGGCCCCGCGGCACCGGCCCCCGTGGGTCAGCAGGTCGACGGTGAACGTGTCGTCCCAGAGGGTGACGTTCGGGGCGGTGCGGGCCGTGGCGATGATGGCCCGCATGACCTCGAACCCGGTCGCGTCGCCCAGCGCGTGGACGATTCGCCGGTGGCTGTGGCCGCCCTCGCGGGTGAGCGCGAGTTCGCCGCCCTCGACGTCGAACTTGGTCCCGCACGCGACGAGCCGCTCGATCTGCTCCGGTGCGCCCTGGATCACGTGCTCGACGACCCGGAGGTCGCACAGGCCGTCGCCGGCGACGAGCGTGTCCTGGATGTGGTTCTCGAACGAGTCCTCGGGCGACCGCACCCCGGCGATCCCGCCCTGGGCGTAGGAGCTGTTGCTCTCGGTGATCCGGTCCTTGGTGACGACGAGGACGCCAAGGTCGGGCGGCACCTCGAGCGCGGCCCGCAGGCCGGCGATTCCCGCCCCGATGACGAGGACGTCGGTGAACCGGTGCAGGCACTGGCCGGATTCGAACGGGACGAGGTAGCGGTTGG
>NZ_JBHYGG010000269.1:28974-101645 GCF_051859125.1 Gemmata sp. | reverse complement strand
TGGAGAGCTGGTCGACCATCGTGTTGACGGTGTTCTTCAGCTCCAGGATCTCGCCCTTGACGTCGACGGTGATCTTGCGCGACAGGTCGCCGGCCGCGACGGCCTTGGTCACGTCGGCGATGTTGCGCACCTGACTCGTCAGGTTGCCGGCCATGAAGTTCACGGAGTCGGTGAGGTTCTTCCACACCCCGGCCACGCCCTTCACGTCGGCCTGGCCGCCGAGCTGCCCCTCGGTGCCGACCTCACGCGCGACCCGGGTCACCTCGGAGGCGAAGCTGGAGAGCTGGTCGACCATCGTGTTGACGGTGTTCTTCAGCTCCAGGATCTCGCCGCGGACGTCGACGGTGATCTTGCGCGACAGGTCGCCGTTGGCCACCGCGGTCGTCACGTCGGCGATGTTGCGGACCTGGGCCGTGAGGTTGCCGGCCATGAAGTTGACGGAGTCGGTGAGGTTCTTCCACACCCCGGCCACGCCGAGTACGCCGGCCTGGCCGCCGAGCTTGCCCTCGGTGCCCACCTCGCGGGCCACGCGGGTCACCTCGTCGGCGAACGACGAGAGTTGGTCGACCATCGTGTTGACGGTGTTCTTCAGCTCGAGGATCTCGCCCTTCACGTCGACGGTGATCTTGCGCGACAGGTCGCCGGCGGCGACGGCCTTGGTCACCTCGGCGATGTTGCGGACCTGGCTCGTCAGGTTCCCGCCCATGAAGTTGACGGAGTCGGTGAGTTCCTTCCACACGCCGGCGACGCCGCGGACGTCGGCCTGGCCGCCGAGCTTGCCCTCGGTGCCCACCTCGCGCGCGACGCGCGTCACTTCCGACGCGAAGCTGGAGAGCTGATCGACCATCGTGTTGACGGTGTTCTTCAGCTCCAGGATCTCGCCCTTCACGTCGACGGTGATCTTGCGGCTCAGGTCGCCGTTGGCGACGGCGGTGGTGACCGCGGCGATGTTGCGGACCTGGGCCGTGAGGTTGCCGGCCATGCCGTTCACGGAGTCGGTGAGGTCCTTCCACGTGCCCGAGACGCCGCGGACCTCGGCCTGGCCGCCGAGCTTGCCCTCGGTGCCCACCTCGCGCGCCACCCGCGTCACCTCCGACGCGAACGACCGGAGTTGGTCGACCATCGTGTTGATGGTGTCCTTGAGTTCGAGGAACTCGCCCTTCACGTCGACGGCGATCTTGCGGGACAGGTCGCCGTTGGCGACGGCGGTGGTGACCTCGGCGACGTTACGCACTTGAGCCGTGAGGTTGCCGGCCATGCCGTTCACGGAGTCGGTCAGGTCCTTCCACGTCCCGGCAACGCCCTTCACGCGGGCCTGGCCGCCGAGCTTGCCCTCGGTGCCGACCTCGCGGGCCACCCGCGTCACCTCCGACGCGAACGAGCCGAGCTGGTCGACCATCGTGTTGATGGTCTTGGCGGTGCGGAGGAACTCGCCCTGGAGCGGGCGGTCGTCGACGTCGAGGGCGACCGTCTTCGAGAGGTCGCCCTGGGCCACGGCGCCGATCACCCGGGCGGTCTCGATCGTCGGGTGAACGAGGTCGTCGATCAGGTCGTTCACGGACCCGACCGACTCCCGCCAGAACCCGGTGACGTCGCCGAGCGCGAGCCGCTGGCTGAGCTTCCCCTCCTTGCCGACGACCCGGCTGAGGCGGGCGAGTTCCCCGGCGAACCGCTCGTTCTGCTCGACCACGGAGTTGAACGCATCGGCGACGCGGCCGGCGACGCCGGTCCAGTCGAGCGGGAGCCGCACGCCGGCGCGGCCCTGCCGCAGCGCGGTCAGCGCGGCCAGCAGTTGGGCCACCTCGTTCCCGTTGGCGGTGCCGCTCCCGTTGCTGTTGCTGGGGGGCTGTTCGAGGAGCACGGACATGGGCTCTCCTGGGTCGGTGGGACGAACCGAGGACGGGCCGCGTGGTGCGCGGCGGCTCGGAAAACCGGGGCGCGGGACGTGGGGTCGAGAGGCGGGCGCGGCGCGACGGGCGGTTCACCGGTTCCGTCGGGGCACCTCACCAGACACCACGAACGAGTGCGATCCCGGCTGCGGCCCCAGGGCGGAGGACCAGATGGGCGAGGCGACGCGGACACCGGCGAGTGGATTGGGCGATTCCCTGGTGAGCGGCGTCACTCTGCTGACGAATTCTTATACCGCAAGCCGCCCCGTTTGTCGACCTTCCGGTTCCGGTCGGGCCGGCAATTCGCCGAATCCCGATCCGCTCGGCGCTCGGAATCCGCGGTCCGGGGGGAGCCCGGGGGGCGGGGGAACGGGGCGCAAGCGGGGCGCCCGCCGGCCGCCCGGGAACGGCCGGCCGCACGCACGGGGAACCGACCTGCCAATTCGCACCTCCGGGGCCACCGACCGCGCCCGTCCCCGAGCGGGCGGCCGGCGCACAAGGGCTCACAACGCCGTGAATTCAGGCGACCCGCGGGCGGGGGCGGCCGGGCGCCGGGCGGCCGTTTTCGACTGGCACAGACTTTGCTAGGGAGGGTGCCCAGAGGTCCGAAGGAGCGAGCGCCAGCCGCCCCGCGAACCGACCGCTCCGCGGCCGGGTGTGCCGTTCCACGGCCCTCCGGACCCGCGGGTTGAACGGGAGTTGAGGAGTTCCATGAACGCAGTCGAGACCAAGCGCGACCGCGGGCTCGCCGGCCTGCCCAAGTGCCCGACGGGCATCCCGGGCCTCGACGAGGTCACCGGCGGCGGGCTGCCCAGGGGCCGGCCGACCCTGGTGTGCGGCGGCCCGGGGTGCGGCAAGACGGTGCTGGCCGTCGAGTTCCTCGTCCGCGGCGCGACCCGGTACGACGAGCCGGGCGTCCTCATGGCGTTCGAGGAGACGGCCGAGGAGCTGGCGGCCAACGTGCGGTCGCTGGGGTTCGACCTCGGCGACCTCGTGGCCCGCAAGAAGCTCGCGGTCGACTACGTGTACGTCGAGAAGAGCGAGATCGACGAGACCGGCGAGTACGACCTGGACGGGCTGTTCGTCCGCCTCGGGCACGCGATCGACACCCTCGGGGCCAAGCGGGTGGTGCTCGACACGCTCGAGGTGCTGTTCAGCGGGCTGGAGAACGCGGCCGTCCTGAGGGCCGAGCTCCGCCGCCTGTTCCGGTGGCTCAAGGCCAAGGGGGTCACCGTGGTCGTCACCGGCGAGCGGGGCGACGGGACCCTCACCCGGCACGGGCTCGAGGAGTACGTGTCCGACTGCGTGATCTCGCTCGACCACCGGATCGACCAGCAGGTCTCGACCCGGCGGCTCCGGGTGGTGAAGTACCGCGGGTCGGCCCACGACACGAACGAGTTCCCGTTCCTGATCCACGACACCGGCCTTTCGGTGGTGCCGATCACGTCGGCGGGGATGGACCACCCGGCGTCGACCGAGCGGGTCCCGACCGGGGTCCCGGCCCTGGACGGGATGCTGGGCGGCAAGGGGTACATGCGGGGCACGAGCGTGCTCATCTCGGGGACCGCCGGGACCGGGAAGACGAGCCTGGCCGGGTACTTCGCGGCCGCGGCGTGCGACCGGGGCGAGCGGTGCCTGTACTTCTCGTTCGAGGAGGCCCAGGGGCAGCTCGTGCGGAACCTCCGGTCCATCGGGCTCGACCTGCAGCGGGGGATCGACGCCGGGCTGCTCCGGGTCCACTCGACCCGGCCCACCCGGTACGGGCTCGAGATGCACCTGGCGACCATGTACAAGCTGGTGACCGACTTCGACCCGCGGGTCGTCGTGATCGACCCGATCAGCAACTTCATCACGGCCGGGACCACGTCCGAGGCCGGGGCGATGCTCGTGCGGCTGGTGGACTTCCTGAAGGCCCGCGGGGTCACGGGCCTGTTCTCGAACCTGACCCACGCCGGGAGCCCGATCGAGACGGACGTCGGCATCTCGTCGATCATCGACACGTGGCTGCTGCTCCGGGAGACCGAGGCCGGCGGGGCCCGGGGCGGGGTGCTGAGCGTGCTCAAGTCGCGGGGGATGGCCCACTCCCGCGAGGTCCGACCGTTCCGGCTCACGGACCACGGGGTCGAGCTGGGCGGTGCCACTACGAAGGAGGGCGGCTCGTGACCGATTCCATCACCGGCACCCCGGGCGCCGCGGGAGCCGCCCGGGACGGGTTCTGGGAGTTGCGGCTGTACGTCGCCGGGCAGACGGCCCGGTCGGTCGCCGCGTTCGCCAACCTCAAGAAGATCTGCGAGGCGCACCTGGCCGGGAAGTACCGGATCGAGGTGGTCGACCTGCTCGTGAACCCGCAACTGGCGGCCGACGACCAGATCGTGGCCATCCCGACCCTGGTGCGGACCCTGCCGGAGCCGCTGCGGAAGATCATCGGCGACCTCTCGGACACCGAGCGGGTCCTCGTCGGGCTCCAGCTCCGCCCGCGCACCAAGTGAGGCCCGCGATGGACCCGAGTGAGGACGAGGACTCCGCCGCGGCGTTCGAGCGGCTCGCCGCCGCGCACGACCGGGCCGAGTACCTGCTGCGGCTGTACGTCGCCGGGGTCACCCCCCGGTCGCAGGAGACGCTCGCCCGGATCCAGGCGGTGTGCGAGGAGCACCTCCGCGGGCGGTACCGGCTCGAGGTGGTCGACGTCCGCCAGCAGCCGGACCTGGCCCGGGCCGGGCAGGTGGTCGTGCTGCCGACGCTGATCAAGGTTCTGCCGCCGCCCCTGCGGCGGCTCGTCGGGACCCTGCGGGACACCGAGGAGGTCCTCCGCGGCCTCGACATTCGGAAGCGGACCTGAGGGCCGACCCGGAGGGGAGACTATGCCGGACGACGAGACCACCGACCGCCTCCGCCACCAGGTCGAGGAGCTGCGCGCCCGCCTGGAGGAGGCTGAGGCGACGCTCGACGCGATCCGCAACGGCGAGGTGGACGCCCTCGTCGTGGCCGGGGCCGGCGGGCACCGGGTGTACACGCTGGAGGGGGCGGACCAGTTCTACCGGGTGCTGATCGAGGCGATGCAGCCCGGCCAGGGGGCCGCGAGCCTGAGCACCGACGGCACCGTGCTGTACTGCAACCGGTCGTTCGCGGCGCTGCTGAACCTGCCCCAGGAGCGGGTGAGCGGCAGCGCGTTCCGGCAGTACGTGCTCCCGGCGTACCTGGGCCGGTGGGACGCGGTCCTCCGGGACGCGGCGACCGGCCAGGGCCAGGGCGAGGTGCGGCTGGTGCGGCGGGGCGGCACCCCGGTCCCGGTCCACCTCGCGCTCAACCCGCTCCCGCTGACCGGGGCCGCGGCCCTGGGCCTGGTGGTCACCGACCTGACCGACCGGAAGCGGCAGGAGGAGGCGGTCCGGCTGCTGGCGACCGAGGGGGCGGCCCGGGCCGCGGCCGAGCGGGACGCCGAGGAGGCCCGGCAGGCCGGGGCCGCGGCCCGGGCCAGCGAGGCCCGGTTCCGCCAGCTCGCCAACGCCCTGCCCCAGATCGTCTGGATCGCCCGGCCCGACGGGTACGTCGACTACTTCAACGAGCGGTGGTACGAGTACACCGGGTTCGCCCGGGACGAGTTCGGGGACGCCGCGTGGCTCCGGGTCCTCCACCCGGACGACGCCCGGCGGACCCTCGACACGTACTACGGGTGCGTCCGCACCGGCCGCGTGTACGAGATCGAGTACCGGTTCCGGGACCGGCGGACCGGCGACTACCGGTGGTTCCTGGGCCGCGCGTACCCGGTCCGGGACGAGGCCGGGGGGGTGCTCCGGTGGCTCGGCACCTCCACCGACATCGACGACATGAAGAAGGCCGGCGAGCGCCAGGGGCTCCTGTGGGAGGCCGCGTCGGCCCTGCTCCTGGCGGACGACCCGGACACGATGCTCAAGGGGCTGTTCGCCAGGCTGGCCCCGCACCTGGGGCTCGACGCGTACTTCAACTTCATGCTCAACGACGCCGGCGACGCGCTCCAGTTGCACTCGTGCGTCGGCGTCCCGGAGGGGGTCGCCCGGGACATCTCCCGGCTCGAGTTCGGCCAGGCCGTGTGTGGCGCCGTGGCCCGCGACCGGAAGCCCATCTGCGCGACCAACGTCCAGCAATCCGACGACCCGCGGGTGCAACTGGTCAAGTCGTTCGGGATCCGGTGCTACGCGTGCAACCCGCTGATGGCCGGCGAGCGGCTCCTCGGCACCCTGTCGTTCGCGAGCAGGTCCCGGGACCGGTTCGAGGACGACGAGCTGGACTTCCTCCGCACCGTGGCCCACTACACGACCGTGGCGTACGAGCGGCTCCGGCTCGTGCGCCAGCTCCGCGAGACGGACCGGAAGAAGGACGAGTTCCTGGCCACCCTCGCGCACGAGCTGCGGAACCCGCTCGCGCCGATCCGCAACGCCGCCCAGGTGCTCAAGCTCCGCGGGCCGGCCGACCCGGACCTGGCCGCCGCCCGGAACATCATCGAGCGCCAGGCGAACCACCTGAAGCGGCTCGTGGACGACCTGCTCGACGTGTCCCGGATCACCCACGGGAAGATCACCCTCCAGCGGGAGCGGCTGGCGCTCGGCACCGTGCTGGCGAACGCGGTCGACGCGAGCCGGCCCCAGATCGAGGCCGCCGGGCACCAGCTCACCGTGTCGCTCCCGGACGAGCCGCTCGTGCTCGACGGCGACCCCACGCGGCTCGTTCAGGTGTTCGGGAACATCCTCACCAACGCGGTGAAGTACACGGACCGCCGCGGGCAGATCTGGGTCTCGGCCCGCCGCGACGGGGCCGGGGCCGAGGTCTCGGTCCGCGACACCGGGATCGGCATCCCGGCCGACCACCTGCCGAAGGTGTTCGAGATGTTCTCGCAGGTGGACTCGGCCCTGGAGCGGACGCACGGCGGGCTCGGCATCGGCCTGTCCCTGGTGAAGGGGCTGGTGCAGATGCACGGCGGCACGGTCACGGCCCGCAGCGACGGGGTCGGCGCCGGCAGCGAGTTCACCGTGCGGCTGCCGCTGCTGGTGGAGGCACCGGGCGCCGGGCACCCGGTGCGGGCCGAGCCGGCCGCCGGCCCGCCGGCCGGCCCGAAGCGCCGCATCCTGGTGGCCGACGACAACCTGGACTCGGTCGAGAGCCTCGCGACGCTGCTGTCGATCGTCGGGCACGAGGTGAACGCGGCGCACGACGGGCAGGCCGCGGTCGAACTCGCCGAGAGCTTCCGGCCGGACCTGATCCTGCTCGACATCGGGATGCCGCGGCTCAACGGGTACGAGGCCGCGCGGCGGATCCGCGAGCGGGAGTGGGGGCGGGGCGTGGTGCTGGTGGCCCTGACGGGCTGGGGCCAGGAGGAGGACAAGCGCCGGGCCGAGGCGGCCGGGTTCGACCACCACTTCACCAAGCCGGTCGCCCCCGAGGCGCTGTGGAAGCTGCTCGCCGCCGAGCGCCCCACCGACGGCCACGACGGCAACGGGAAGCCGCCGGCCTGACGGCGGTTCGCGCTGTTGGCGCGAACAGGGGACACGGGTCGAGCGCTTTCGCTGGACCGCGAACCGTCATTCACCCAGGTAATCGGCGACCATTCGCATGGCGGAAAACGCGACGTACTCCGGCGACGGGTTCGGGGCGGCCGCCTCTGGTCCGGCGAGCCATTCATCAAGCTCGTCATCGACGGCATCGAGAACGTGTGTCAGGTTGGCTCGTACTTCCTCTGGTGCCCCCTCCGCGAGCGCTGTGCGGACCCCATCATCGGCAACGCCCCAAAACGCCGCGTAGTGCATGAGCGAACGAAGACCACTCGGCACATTCGCTGGGTTGAGGCTCAACTTCGCGCCTTGCGACGCGAAGGGGCCGTATAGTTTGGTCAGTCGATCGGGGCTCAAGATTTTCTTGCTCTTGCTCATCGGACTGATCTCCACCCAACTAGATTTTGAGGCCAGCCTTCAGCCTTGCGAACTCTGCCCAGTATTGCTGGCGGACGGAAGTCGGGACCTGGGCTGCGTTGAACAGTTGTTTCGAGAGGTCGCGGGCTTGTTGCTCTGTGACCTTCTTCCAACTGAACTTCCCACCCATAAGCCGGCCTCCTGACGGCGGTTCGCGCCGCCCGCCGGTTCGGCTATCATGTTGGCAGCACGACCCATCGGAGGACTGAGCCGTGAGCACCGAGACGCAAACCCCGCCGCCGAGTTCACCCGGGGCCGCCCCAATATCACCCGTTCCAGGCGCGGAGGCCAAACTCCGTGAGGCCGCACGGGCGCAGGGGACGCTGGGGCGGGCAACCTTCGACACGCTCTTCGGAGCCGGGGCGCACCTGTGGAACTCCGCCGAGGAGTTCGAGGAGTTCCAGCGGTTCACCCGGGAGCCGCGGGGCAAGGAGTGACCCGTGGCGCACCGCCTCCTCGACACGAACATCGTGTGCTACCTCCTGAACGGTCACACGTTGGCGTCGGCCTACCGGCCCCACCTCACGGGGTACGACCTCGCGATCTCGTTCCAGACCGCCGCTGAGTTGCTCGAAGGGGCCACGCTCGCCGGCTGGGGCCCGGCCCGGTGGGCGGCGCTGCAATCCGCACTTGCAACCCTCACCCTGCTCGACGGCACCGGCGATGTGTCCGTGCGGTGGGCGGAAGTGCGGGCGGCCCGCCGATCGCAGCCGATCGGGGTCGCGGACTGCTGGATCGCCGCAACCGCCCTCACCTACGGTATCGACCTCGTCACCCACAATCCGGCCGACTTCCAGAACATTCCCGGTCTTGTCGTCGTGACCGAAGCCCCCTGAAGCGGAGATCGCAGGCAACCGTGACGCCCGCAATGATCCCCTTCTCCGCCGCTGCCGCAGCTCGATGGCACGGACGACATCCCGTCCTGAACCCGCCTCTCCAGTTACCGCGTGCCCCCATGTCGCGTGCCGCCGTCGCCCTCCTGGTCGCACTCGCGGGGGCGGCTCGCGCCGACGAGCCGCCGATCACCACCGCCCGCGAGTTGCGGGGGCTGAGCCCGGAGCGGGCCGCCGAGAAGTTGCCGGTCGCGCTCGAAGCCACGGTCATCGCGCTCGACCCGCGGGCGACCGTCTTCGTGCAGGACGGCACCGGCGGCGCGTACCTGAACAACCCGCCGCCCGGAAACTACGAGCGCGGCATGCGGGTCCGCGTCACCGGCCGCACGTACCCGGGGCTGTACGTTCCCGGGGTGCGGCCGGACCGCGTCGAGGTGATCGGCACCGCCCCGCTGCCGGCCCCCACCCGAGTCACCGCCGCCGACCTCGCCTCCGGCCGCTGGCACTACCAGTACGTCGAACTCTCCGGCGTCGTGCAGGCCGTCGCGCCGGCCTCGGACGGAACCGTGGCGCGGGTCGCCACGGGCGGCGACGAGATCGAGGTGCGGATCGGCGAGCGGCCCACGGGGGCGCCCCTGGTTGGCGCGGCGGTCACCGTCCGCGGCCTGGCGGCCGGCGCGATCAACGACCGCCGGCAACTCGTGCGGCCGTACCTGAAGGCCCAGACGTTCGCCGACCTGCGGATCGATTCCCCCGCAGATGCCGACCCGTTCGAGGTGCCGCTCGTGCCCGTGTCGCACCTGATGCGGTACTCGCCCGACGCGACGCAGCGGCCGCGGGTGCGGGTCCGCGGCGTGGTCACGTTCCACCGCCCCGGCGAGGCGCTCGTTATGCGCGAGGGCGAGGACGCGGTGTACGCCCGCTCCGAGAACGGCGAACCGCTCGAACCCGGTGACGCCGTCGAGGTCGTGGGCTTCCCGCGGATGGGGGCGTACCGGGCCGAACTCGCGCACGCGGTGTACCGCAAGGTCGGCACCGAGCCCGCGCCGGACGCGGTGCCGGCGACGCCCGAGGAGCTCCTCACCGGCGGCCGCGAGGCCGACCTCGTGTCGCTCGACGCCGAACTCGTCGAGGGCTACCCGACCCCCGACGGCGACGTGCTTTCGCTGCGGGCCGGCAAGAAGCGGTTCCTGGCCCGGTGCCCCGCGGGAACGGCGGCCGGCCTCCAGCCGGGGAGCGTGCTGAACGTCACCGGCATCTGCCGCGTCGCCGAGTTCAAGGAGGGCGGCTACCGGCTCACCCCACTGTCGTTCGAGGTGTGGCCCCGGTCGGCGGCCGACCTGCGGGTGGTGTCGCGGCCGTCGAACTGGACGCGGGGCCGGTTGCTGGGCATCCTCGGCGTGGTCGCGGGGGTCGCGGCGGGTGCGGTCGCGTGGGCGTGGGCGCTGCGGCGACAGGTGCGGCGGCAGACGGCGGTGATCGCCGAGCAGTCGCGCCGCGAGGCGGTGCTGGACGAGCGGCAGCGGATCGCCCGCGAGGTCCACGACACGCTCGAACAGGAACTCGTCGGCCTGTCGCTGCGGCTCGAAGCGGCGGCCGCCACCGTTCCGGCCGAGGGGAAACTCGCTTCTGCACTCGACACCGCGAAGCGGCTCGTCGGCCGCATCCACGGCGAAATCCGCGGCCTCGTCCACGACCTCCGCGACGAGTCGCCCGGCACGCTCCCCGACGCGATCGCGGCGTTCGTCGCGAACCTGCACGGCACGTCGGCGACCACGATTTCGGTCGCCGTCACCGGGAACGAGTGGCCGGTGCCCGCGGTTCTGGCGCATAATCTGATGCGGGTCGCACAGGAGGCCGTGACGAACGCGCTGAAGCACGCCGCGGCGGCGACCGTTCGCGTCGAGGTGCGGTACGCCGCCGACTCGCTGGTGGTGAGCGTGACCGACGACGGCTCGGGCTTCGACGCGGCCCGGCCGCCGCCCGGCGGGCACTTTGGGCTGGTCGGCACGCGCGAGCGGGTCCGCAAGCTCGGCGGCGACCTCCGGGTCGCCAGTTCGCCGGGCCGCGGCACGACGATCGAAGTGCGCGTGCCGCGGCCGGCGCAGGGGGACGTCTGATGGCGATCACGGTGCTCATCGCCGACGACCACTTCATCGTCCGCAGCGGCCTCGTGGCCTCGCTCGGTCTGGAGGCCGACATTACCGTCGTCGCCGAAGCCGACGCGGCCGCGCCGGTGGTCGAGTTGTACCGCACGCACTCGCCGTCGGTCGTGCTCATGGACGTGCGGCTCGGGCCGGGGGCCGACGGCATCACCGCGACGGCCGATCTGTGCGCCGCGTTCCCGGACGCTCGCGTCCTGATGTTCAGCACGCACGGCCGCGACGAGGACGTGTTCCGGGCGGTGAAGGCCGGTGCCCGCGGGTACCTCCTGAAGACGGCCCCGCGGGACGAACTCCTGCGGGCGATCCGCACCGTCGCAGCCGGCGAGCGCTACCTCCCCCCCGCACTCGCGGACCGCCTCGCCGAGCGACTCTCGCAACCGGAACTCAGCCCGCGGGAGAAGGAAATCCTGCACCTCGTCCGCCGCGGGCGGAGCAACAAGGAGATCGGCACCGCCCTCTTCATTGCCGAAGACACCGTGAAGCGGCACGTCAGCAACACGCTGGCGAAGCTCGGGGTGGCCGACCGGGCCGAGGCAGTCGCCGTGGCGCTCCGCCGCGGCCTGCTGCCGGAGGAGTGATACCCGGTCCATTCAATCCACGAGGCAGTGGATCGACCCCGTGGGCGGTTGGCGGGCCGCCACGGAGGGCGGCCCCTACGCACCAAACACGAACGGTCCGGTAGGGGCCGCCCTCCGTGGCGGCCCGCGTGAGGCGAACGGCTCCGAACCCGCAACTTTGAACCCGAAACTCGGAACTCGAAACTCCGACGCCCCCCCCCACGAAAGTGTTAGTCGAGTATCCCCCGACCGGGGAAGTGCGGTGCGGCGGGCCGCGGGGTAGACTGCACCCACCTCGCCACCTTTCCCCGGCGGTCCCGTCATGACCCAGTTCGTCCTGAACTACTGCCTCGCGGCCCTCGCACTCGCCGGCGGCAAGCCGCTCCCGGCGACCGACCCCGTCGCGCTCCCGAAGGGGCGCGTGCTGGTCGAGATCTGCGACGCGGGTGTCCCCGGCACCGACCGGTGGCCGCTGCTGCCCGTCCCGGTCGCCGAGACCCTACACGCCCCGGCGTTCGGGTTCTCGAAGCTCCCGCACCGGTACATCGACACGGGCGTCCGCGAGGACCGGCCGAACCCGTTCCTGCTGCGGGCGTCGGCCGTCGTCGCGTGGCCCGCAGGGTCGCACCGCGTGCTGCTCCGCGCCCGCAGCGCGAGCCGACTCACCATCGACGGGAAGGTCGTCCTCACCACGCCGTTCGCGCCGAATATGGCCGACGGGCACAACCCGATCCCGACGAAGTACCTCGACCTCGCGCCGGACTTTCGCTTCGCCCCGCCGGGCAACCGCGAGGCCTGGGCGACGCTGAAGCTGGCGGCCGGCCCGCACGTCGTCGTGCTGGAAACGATCGTCGGCGGGAAGGTCGGCAAGGCCTCGAACCGCCGGCCCGAACTCGGCGAAACGGTCGTCGCCATCTCGCCCGAGGGGAAGCCGTCGTTCGAGCTGGTCGGCTTCGACGAGCAGGTGCCGTACACCGACGCCGGGTGGGCCGGGTACGCGGTCGCCGAGGAAGCCGCGGTCGCCCGCACCGAGGCGGAGCGCCGGGCCGCCGCGTTCAACTGCGAAGCCGCGTTCTGGGCCAGGCGCCGCGAACTCGCCGCGACGTGGCTCGCCGCGACGCCCGAAGTGAAGGTGCCAGAGCTGGCCGCGGGGTTCCCGGCGCACAACGCGATCGACCACTTCGTCGCCGAGAAGCTCGCGGGCCGCAAGACCGGCAGCGCCGCGGGCACGGTGGACTTCGCCACGCACGTGCGGCCGATCCTCGAAGCGAAGTGCCTGTCGTGCCACCAGGGCGCGAAGGCCAAGGGCGGCCTGCGGCTCGACGCGCCGTCGGACGCCGTCGTCGCCGGCAAGCCGGACGCCAGCCCCCTGCTCCAGCGCGTGATCTCGAAGGACGAGACCGAGGTGATGCCGCCGAAGGGCGACCGCCTCACCGACGAGCAGGTCCGCACGCTGCGGGCGTGGATCGGCGAGGGCGGGTCGTGGGAGTCCCGCGGCGGGAAGGTCACCCCGCTGACCGACGACCTCGCGTTCCTCCGCCGCGTGACGCTCGACACGGTCGGGCTGATCCCCACCGCAACCGAGGTCGAGGCGTTCCTCGCGGACGCCTCGCCGAACAAGCGCGCGAGGCTCATCGACCGCCTGCTCGCCGACCCGCGCCGCGCCGGGCACTGGGTCGGGTACTGGCAGGACGTGCTCGCCGAGAACCCGAACATCCTGAACCCGACGCTCAACAACACCGGCCCGTTCCGGTGGTGGCTGCACGAGGCGTTCCTCGACGCCAAGCCGTTCGACGTGATGGTCACCGAGTTGGTGCGGATGCGCGGCAGCCTGCACGACGGCGGCCCGGCCGGGTTCGGCATGGCGAGCGAGAACGACGTGCCGATGGCCGAGAAGGGCGTGATCCTCGCGGCCGCGCTCCTGGGCACGAACATGAAGTGCGCCCGGTGCCACGACGCCCCGGCGAACCGGGCGACGCAGAAGGAGCTGTTCGGCCTCGCCGCGATGCTCGGGGCCAAGGAGATCAAGGTTCCGAAGACCAGCAGCGTCCCTCAGGACAAGCTCCACACCGGCAAGCAGAAGCTCATCTCGGTGACGCTCAAGCCGGGCACGGTCGTTGCGCCGGCGTGGCCGTTCGCCGACTTCGCGAAGGAGGTTCCCGCCGCGGCGCTCCCCGCGGCCCCGACGCCGAAGGACCGCCTCGCCGCGTTCCTCACGCTGCCGGGGAACGAGCGGTTCGCACAGGTCGCCGTCAACCGCGTGTGGAAGCGGCTCATGGGCCGCGGCATCGTGGAACCCGCCGACGACTGGGAGCGGGGCCAGCCGACGCACCCGGAGCTGCTCAAGTACCTCGCCCGCGAGTTCGTTCGCAGCGGGTACGACCTGCGGCACGTCGAGCGGCTGGTCCTCAACTCGCACGCCTACCAGCGGGCGGCCGACCCGGGCCTGAAGGAGCCGGACGCGCTGTACGCGGCCCCGGCCCGCCGCCGGCTCACCGCCGAGCAGGTCGTGGACTCGCTGTTCGCCGCGGCGGGCAAGTCGCTGAACGTCGGCGAGGTGAGCCTCGACCTCGACGGCGGCCGCGACATCAAGAACTCGATCTCGCTCGGCGTGCCGAAGCGGGCCTGGGAGTTCGCTTCGACCTCGAACGAGCGCGACCGCCCGAGCCTCGCGCTCCCGCGGGTGCAGGCCGTCGTCGACGTGCTCGAAGCGTTCGGCTGGCGGGCGTCGCGGCAGGACGCGGCCACCGACCGCGAGGCCGCCCCGAACGTACTCCAGCCCGCCGTCCTCGCCAACGGCACCGCGAGCGTGTGGCTCACGCGGCTCTCGGACGACCACGGTGTCACCGCGCTGTCACTCGAAGACCGCAGCGTCGAGCAGTTGGTGGACGCGCTCTACCTCCGGGTGCTGACGCGGAAGCCGACCGCCGAGGAGCGCGAGGCGATGGCCGCGCACCTCCGCGACGGGTTCGAGGCGCGGCGGGTGGCGATCCCGGTCGCCCCCGCCACCGTGCGGAAGCCACCGAAGTACGTGACGTGGTCGAACCACTTGATCCCCGAGGCGACGACCATCAAGAACGAGCTGGAGACCGCCGCCCGAGCCGGCGACCCGCCGACGCCGAAGCTCCAGGAGGGCTGGCGGCGCAAGATGGAGGACGCGCTCTGGGCGCTGCTTAACGCCCCGGAGTTCGTGTTCACGCCGTGAAGCAGGCAGCAAAGTAGGGACACCGCCGCACCGCACACCGTTCCCGGAACCCTCTCATGACCCCGACCCGCCGCCAGTTCCTCGCCGCCGCCGCCGCGCTGGCCGCGCCCCGGCTCAGCGCCGCCGACACGCGCGGCACGGCCGACTCGTGCATCTTCCTGTGGCTCGGCGGCGGCATGGCCCACACCGACACATTCGACCCGAAGCAACTCGGCGACGCCAAGGCCCGCAAGGCCGGCTCGGCCTACGAGTCGATCCCCACGGCGGTCGACGGCGTGCGGGTGTGCAAGCACCTCGCGCGGACGGCGAAGTTGATGGACCGCGTCACGGCGGTCCGCACCGTGAACCACGACGTCATCAACGAGCACGCGGCCGCGACGCTGCGGGTCCACACCGGCCGGCCGACCACGGGCACGATCCAGTACCCGTCGATCGGCTCGGTCGTCGCGCACGAGAAGGGCGCGGCGGCCGACGGCGTTCCCGCCTACGTGCTCATCGGCTACCCGAACGTGACCCGCGGGCCGGGGTTCCTCGGGCCGAGAGCCGGGTACGTGTACCTCACCGACACGAACGCCGGCCCGGCCGGGTTCACCCGCCCCGCCGACGTGCCCACCGACCGCCAGGCCGACCGCGAGCGGCTCCTCGCCGGGCTGCGGAAGTCGGCAGCGGCGGCCGCGCCGGTCGCGGGGTACGACCAGGCCGTCGGCGAGGCGCTGAAGCTCGCCGGCCCGCAGTTCATGAGCGTGTTCGACCTGAAGTCTGAGCCCGCGAAGCTCCGCGAGAGCTACGGCGGCGAGTTCGGCCAGCGGTGCCTCCTCGCCCGCCGGCTCACCGAGTCGGGCGTGCGGTTCGTCGAGGTGTCGCACAACCTGAACTTCCTCAACGGCACCGGGTGGGACACGCACAACGAGGGCCAGCAGAAGCAGCACCTGCTCATCGAGGAACTCGACGCGGCGCTCGCGGGGCTGATCGCCGACCTGGAGTCGCGAAAGCGGCTCGACAAGACGCTGATCGTGATCGGCACCGAGTTCGGCCGGCCCCCGGAGTTCGACGGCGGCGGCGGCCGCGCCCACCAGGCGACGGCGTTCTCGCTCGTGCTGGCCGGCGGCGGGCTGAAGCACCGCGGCGCGTTCGGCGTGACGGACGAGTTGGCGAAGAAGGTCGTCGAGAGCCCGGTGTCGGTGCCGGACTTCCACGCGACCGTTTACGCGGCGCTGGGGATCGACCCGTCGAAGACCCTCACCGGCGGCCCGCGGCCCGTCCCCATCACCGACGACGGGAAGCCGATCCGTTCGCTGTTCGGGGCGTGAGACGGGGCGGGCGTGAGCCCACGGGCGGAGTCGCCTTTGGTGGGGCAGGCATTCGTGCCTGCCATGTGAGGCGGCGGGGTGCTGTGTTGAAATCCTGTCGGGATCCGCTTGAAGTGGTTGGCGGGCCGCCACGGAGTGCGGCCCCTACCAGAGATTGGCCTTTGGTTTGTAGGGGCCGCCCTCCATGGCGGCCCGCGTGAGGCGACGGATTTCAACACAGCAGCGGCGGGGCAGACACGAGTGTCCGCCCCACCAGGAACACGGCTTACCGCTTCGCGGGCTCGGCGTTCCACACCTTGATGTCGTCGAAGTACCCGTCCTTGCCGGCGACACCGAGTTCGATCTTCGACTTCGTGGCGTGGCCGATGCCGGACGACTTCAGGTACGCCACGGCCGTGCCGTCGATCGACACCCGCATCTCCTCGCCGGCCGTCTCCACGACCACCGCGTACCACTTCCCCTGCTCGAGCTTCACCGGGAACGTTGCGCTGCGGCCGGCGAGCAACTTGGCGACCTCGGCCTTCTTCGCGGGGTCCTTCTTCATCTCGTAGATGTCGTTCCGCATGTTGCCGTCGCGCTCGTCGATGATCGTGACGCCGTTTGGCCGCACCTGGGCGCGGCAGATGTGCCCGTAGTGCGCCCCGGTGTACTTGCGGTCGTCGAACTCGACGTCGATCATCGTCGCGCCGTCGAACTTGATCTTCACCTCGACGATGCTGTCCTTCGTAGGGATCTCCAGCCCGTGAACGGCGGCGTGGGCGGTGACGGCGGGCTTGCCGTCGGCCGCCGGGGCGGTCTTGTCGCGGGTCTGCGTGCCCTTGAGCGTGCCCTTCTCGACCGCGAACGTCGGCACCACCTTGTGCCACTCCTTGACCGGCGTGGCGGCCTCGAAGTCGTCGGAGAACAGCAGTTCCTTCTTCACGGCGACCGGCGACGCGGGAACGGCCGGCGCGTCGGCGGCCGGGGCGTACGCGGCGAGGAGCGCGACGGGGATCAGTAGCGACAGCGGTTTCATGGGCAACTCGAGCGTGGGAAGAGTGGGGCCGGGCGCGGCAGCGTCATGGTACGGCGCGCCGCGGCCCCGCGACACGCGTCACCGCGGCCCGGACGGGAGGTTCTCGGCGAAGTACCGGGTGAACAGCGCGTGCAGGTGCCGCGTCGTGTTCTTCCCCTCGTTCACCGAGTGGCTGCGGTTCGGGTACCCCATCAGCGTGAACGGCTTGTTCAGCTCGATCAGCTTATTCACGAGCAACTCGGAGCCCTGGTAGTGGCAGTTGTCGTCGCCGGTGCCGTGGACGAGCAACAGGTTCCCCTTGAGCCCCGCGGCGTGCGTGATCGGCGAGCCCCGCTCGTAGTCGGCCGCGTTCGCCTGCGGCAGCCCCATGTACCGCTCCTGGTAGATCGTGTCGTACAGCTTCTGGTCCGGAACCGGGGCGATCGCGACGCCGGTGCGGTACAGGTCCGGGTGGCGGAACATCAGGTTCAGCGTCAGCGACCCGCCGCCGCTCCAGCCCCACACGCCGACGCGGGCCGGGTCCAGGTACGGCCGCTGCTTGAGCAGGTGCCGCACCGCCGCCGACTGGTCCTCGGACGCGATGGTGCCGACCCGGCGGTACGCGGCCTTGCGCCACTCGCGGCCCCGGGGCACGGGCGTGCCGCGGTTGTCCAGGCACGCCACCGCGTACCCGTGCTGCGTGAGCATCAGGTGCCACAGGTACCGGTCGCCGCCCCAGCGGTCGACAACCGACTGGTCGGCCGGCTCGCCGTAGACGTGGAAGATCACCGGGTACTTCTTCGCGGGGTCGAAGTTCACCGGCCTCATCAGCCAGCCGTCGAGTTCCACGCCGCCGCCGATGTCGGCCCGGATGAACTGGGCCGGGGTCCGGGCGAGTTTCGCGATCGCCTCGCGGAGCTTGTCGTTGGTGACCAGGGTGCGCACGACCTTGTGGTCGGGCAGCGAGACGAGTTCGACGCGCGGCGGCGTGCCGAACGAGGAGTACGTGTGGACCGCGAGCGCGCCGTCGGGCGCGACGTCGTAGTCGTGCCAGCCGGGCTGGTTCGCGGGCGTGAGGCGCTCGGGCGTGCCGCTGCCGTCGAGCGCCGCTCGGTACAGGTAGTGCTGCGTCGCGTTCTCGGGCGACGCGATGAAGTACACCTGCCCGGCCTTCTCGTCGGCGTGCAGCACCTTGATGACGTCGAACGCGCCGCGGGTGACGCGCCTCACGGTCGCCCCGTCGCGGCTTGCGAAGTACAGGTGCCGCCAGCCGTCGCGCTCGCTCACCCACGTCAGTGCCGCGCCGTTCTCGACCCACTCACAGGCGTCGTCGTTCACGTCCACCCACGCCCCGTCGCGCTCGGTCAGAACGGTCTTCAACTTCCCCGTGTGAACGTCGGCGAGCATCACGTCCACGGCGTTCTGGAGGCGGTTGACGCGCTGGAGGAGCAGTTCTCGCGCGCTGCCGGCCCACTCCACCCGTGGGATGTAGAAGTCGGTGCGGGTGTCGCCGGGGACGTCGACCCACTTCGTCTCGCCGCCGGCCGCGGGGACCACCCCCACGCGGCACGCCGAGTTCCGCTCGCCCGTCTTCGGGTACGCGAACGTCTTCAGCACCGGGTACGAGCCCTGCGTGCTGTCCACGAGGGTGAACGTCTTCACGCCGCGGGTGTCGAGCTGCCAGTACGCGACCGCCTTGCCGTCCGGGCTCCAGCGCCACCCGTCGCGGCACCCGAACTCCTCCTCGTACACCCAGTCGAAGGTGCCGTTGATGACCTGCTCGGACCCGTCGGTGGTGAGCCGCACCGCGGGGCCGCCGCCGACGGGCTCGGCGTACAGGTTGTTGTCGCGGACGTACCCGACGCGGGTGCCGTCGGGCGACAGTTTCGCGAACTGGAGCGTCGCCGGCTTCGCGTCGCCGCCGAGCTTCGCGAGCGTCCCCGTGGACCGCTGGAACGTCCAGTAGTCGCCGCGGGTGTTCTGCCGCCACACGCGGGCCGAGTTGGTGTAGACCAGCGCGACGTCGAGGTCCTTCGAGAGCGCGTACCCGTGGACCGCGAGCGGCTCCTTCTCGCCGGCCGGGACGAGGCTCTCGGCGGCGACCAGCACCTCGGCCTTCCCGGACGCGGCGTCCACGCGGACGATGTCGGCCCACCCCTTCGGCTGCTTCCGCGGCTGGAGGGTGGTGTACGCGCCGCCGTCGAGCCACTTCACCGCGGGGACGCGCTCGGCCTTGAAGTCGTCCGACGCGAAGATGCGGTCGATGGTGAGCCGGGCCGGGTCGGCCGCGGCCGGCTGTTCGGCGCCGAGCGGGCCGGCGACCAGGACCAACATCAGGAGCGAGCGGCAGCGCATTGCGGTTCCTCGTGGTGTACCCCGCTCAGCTTGTTCCGGGCGCTCTGAGGTGGCAATCGCGATTGGGCGGGGTGCGGCGATTTTGCGGGCCGCGGGGGGCGTACAACCGGACCGCGGGGCGGGTTGCACCGGGGGCCAGAACCCGAGAAGAACAGGTTCAGAAGTGGAACGCCGGCCCTTGTCACCTCCGCCCCGTCTCCCTGCGTCGGCCCCGGTCCGGGGGCCGCGAGAGGTGAACCTGTTGCAGCGCGGCCCCGTTCACGGGGCCGCGCCACCCGGGGCGGTCACTGGTACTCGTAGCCGATGTGGAAGGTGATCCAGCCGTTGGGCAGGCGTCGGATGTTCGTGAGGTGGACCGGGAGCCCGCCGCCGAGCTGGCTCTTGCTGCTGGGCACCGTGTACGGGGTAAACGACGTGTTCGCGGCGCTCGGGTACGGCACCGATCCCACGAACACCCGCGGGCCGGTCGCCCCGTCCACGCCGTGCGACTCCTCGAGAATCGGCCGGTTGTTCACCACGCGCCAGATCAGCAGCCCCTCGGCCGGGAGCGCCTCGTCGAACCCCCGCTTCCGCCGGTTCTCGAGCAGGAAGTACTCGGACCCGTCGGCCCGCACCATCACCTTGTAGCACTGGGTCGGGTCGTCCTCGATGGGGGCCAGGATCAGCTTCTGCTTCACCCGCGGGTCGAGCACCGTCGGCTTCACCCACCCGAGTTGCTCCTTGCTCCACGCGCAAAAGTGCTGCGGCCTGCCGCCCCCGTTCTGGTTCGACATCGCGCACCACACGCCGGCCCCCTCCGACCCCGGCAGTTCGGGCCGCGCGTACAGGTCCGGCAGCCCGAGCATGTGCCCGAACTCGTGGCAGAACACACTGATGTCGTTCATCCGGGGGCCGCCCTCCTGGACGATGAAGTACGGCCACCGCTTGCCGCCGAACGAGACGCTGGCCCGGTGCGGCCAGTACAGCCCGCCGCGGGTGGTCTGCACCCGGCCCCCGGCGTAGATGAAGAACACCCCGTCCATGTCCTTCAGCGCGTCCTTGTTCTTCTCGGTCAGCTTCGTCATGGCCTCGGTCAGCAGGGCCGTCTTCTCCCGGGTGTCGGTGCCGCTGCCGGTGGTGTAGTCCATACGCTTCTTCGACACCTCGACCCAGCCGACGAACGCGCCCTCGATCTTGAACGTGCCGGAACTCAGCTCGCGGTAGTAGTCGTTCATGCTGCCGTGGACCGGCTCCCCCGTGGCCGACTTGCCCTGGTACCGGCCGAGGCTGAACATCGATTCTTCCCAGTCCGCGTCCTTGATCTTCGGGTTGTGCTTCACGTCCGGGTACTCGACCCCGATGATCGCGAGGCGGTAGGTGGGCTTCCGCCAGGCGTTCGGGATGCGGTCGTCCCAACCGCCGGCCCGGCCGCCCTTCGGGGCCTCCTCGGCGGCCAGCACGGCGCTCGCCTCGACCCGCTTCCCGTCCCGCTCCAGGAGCAGTTCCAGGCGGTCGCCCGGCCGCTTCTCGGCGACCGCGGCCCGGAACCCGTCGGCCCCGTCCGCGTCCTTCCCGTCGACCTTCAGGAGCACGTCGCCGGCCCTCACCTTGGCCAGGTCCGCGGGGCCGCCGGGGGTGACGGCGTCGACCTTCACCCCGGAGCCGGCGGCCGGCTTCGGACCGAGTGTGATGCCGAGAACGGCCCGGCCCGCGGTCGCGCTCATCGGCTTCGACGTGGGCCGGAGCGTCGCGGTCACCGTGACCGGCTTCCCCTGCCGCTCGACTGTCACGCTCAGTTGGTCGCCCGCGAGGCGGCTCCGGAGGGCGTCCCGCACCGAAGCCGCGGTGGCGTGGCCGGCCGCATCGAGCTTCAGGAGCACGTCGCCGACCGACAACCCGGCCGCGTCGGCGGGGGACTCGGGTTCCACGGCCTCGACCACCGGCTTCCCGTTCCGGTCCTCGACCAGAACGCCGAGGTACCCGGCCCCGCCCTGGGAGGTGGACACGGCCGACTTGAACAACTTGGGGTCGGCGGCGACCGCTTCGGCGGCGGTCCGGTACCCCCGGAGGTCACCGATCAGCCGCGGGGGCGGGGCGACGGCGGGCGCGCCGACCACGTCCGCGGCCGCGAGACCGAGGGCCGTGAGGAAGAACGCCGCCGCGATCCAGCGGGTGTACGTCATGGCAGCACGGGGTTGGGTGAGAAGTGTGAGAATCAGCTACGGGAGTTGTAGCCCGCCGCGCGTGAAAGTTTGATGAGTGGGACGACGCGCCCGGTTCCGATCAGCGTGCGGTCCGGACCGCCCCCCGTGCGAACCCACCGTCCCGTTCCCGCCTCCCTGCGGTGACCGGGCACACCAGCGAGGGTCCGACCGTGATTGATCGGGTGCTGATCCAGAAGAAGAACGGCGAGTTCCCGACCGTCAACGGGTGGGTCGCGTGGTGCGGGTTCGACCGCAAGGCGTACCCGATCTCGTTCTTCGAGTGGCCGGACCTCCGCGACGGCCGCGTCGAGGTCGCGCCGACGACCCTGGTCGTCGGCGGCGTCGCGACGGTGCTGCACGCGCTCCGCCGCCTCGGGGCCGCGCCCGAGACGATCGACTTCCCGGCGCTCTTGCACCCGTACCTCGGCCGGCGCGTGTGGCCGACGACCCTCGGGGACGTCCGCAGTCGCTTCACGGGCGACACCGCGGAGCCGGTGTTCGTGAAACCGCGTGAGGTCCAAAAGGCGTTCGACGGTGCGGTGTGGTCCGCGTTCCGCGACCTGATCCCGACGGCCCACCACCCGGACGAGTTGGCGGTGTGGGCGTCCGACGTGGTGTCGTTCGTTTCCGAGTGGCGGTACTTCGTGCGGCGGAACGAGGTCATCGGCGTCGGGCACTACAACGGCGACCCGTTTACCGCTCCGGACTGCGAAACCGTGCGGGCGGCCGTCGGCGCGTACCGGCCCGGTGCCCCGGCCGCGTACGGGATCGACTTCGGCGTCACGACCGACGGGCGCACGGTGCTGGTCGAGGTGAACGACGCCTACTCGCTCGGGCACATGGGCCTGCGCCCCGTGCCCTATGCGAACATGCTCGAGGACCGGTGGCTCGAACTCGTCGGCCGGAGTGTAACCGACGGGGTCGGCGCCGCGATGCGAACCCCACCGCCGTAACCGAGAGGACCTCAACGGCGATTCACGTATCGCTCCAGGGGCGGCGTGCCTTTCCCGCGTTCGTGTCGGGTGTACCCGTCGGTCGATCACACGAGTTGAGGTCCGGATTCTGGTTTGACGTGAACGACTGCTGCGGCGAGTTGGGCTCGTTTGCGAGGCCCTCGGCGTCGTTCGCGAAGAGTTCGCCTCGTTCGCGAGGAGTTGGGCGTCTTTGCGAGGCCCTCGGCGTCGTTCGCGAAGACCCCTCCCCCAACTCCCCGCAACCGATCTCGCGCCCCACCTCAACGGGCGCGACCGCGAACGGCGCGACCGCGGGAGGCGGATCCTCACACGAGGCCCGACGCGGCGACCTTGATGCCCTTGAGGGCCATCTTGAGCTGCTCGGGGTTGGGCGAGAACTCCAGTGCGGTCGCGCGGTCGATGTCGCCGCGCTCGCACAGGATGCGGATGTTCTCGTTGAAGTCCATCATGCCCTCGTTGTAGAACGCCCGGATCGCGTCCAGGAGCTTCTCGTCCTTGTGCTTCAGGATCAGGTCGCGGATCGTCGGGTTCACGATCATGATCTCGTTCGACGGCACCCGCGACACGCCCGGCCGGCAGCTCGGGAGCAGCTTCTGGGCCACCACGGCCCGCAGGTTGAACACCATGCTCTGCCGCACGGCCCCGTGCTGGCTCGGCGGGAACAGCCCGAGGATGCGGTCGATGGTGCTGAAGGCGTTCGAGGCGTGGATCGTCCCGAGCACGACGTGCCCGGTCTCGGCCGCGTGGACGGCCGACTCGAACGTCTCGGAGTCCCGCATCTCGCCGACCAGGATCACGTCCGGGTCCTCGCGGACCGCGTGCTTCAGCCCGGTCTTCCAGTCGCACACGTCGAGGAAGATCTCCCGCTGGTTCACGATCGACATCTTGTCGGTGAACATGAACTCGATCGGGTCCTCCAGGGTGAGGATGTGCAGCGCCTCGGTCGAGTTCATGTAGTCGATCATCGACGCGATCGTGGTCGACTTGCCCGACCCGGTCACCCCGGCGAGGAGCACCATCCCCTGCTCGTAGTGGCACAGCTTCTCGATGGTCGCCGGCAGCCCGAGCTTCTCGAACGACGGGATGGTCTGGTTCACGAGCCGGGCGACCATCGCGAACTTGCCGCGCTGCTTGAACAGGTTGACGCGGTACCGGGCCTCGTCGTTGCCGATGACGTGCGCGTAGTCGGCCCCGCCGGTCTCCTCCAGCACCTTCTTGTCCTTCTCCTTCATGATCGGCAGGACGAGCTTCTCGAGCGTCTCCTGCGTCAGCACCGGGGTGTTCATCTTCTGGATGACGCCGCGGAGCCGCATCATGCCGGGGAGCCCGGCCTTGAGGTGCAGGTCGGACCCCTTGTGGAGCATGACCGTGCGGAAGAGCTGGTTGATCTGCGGCTCGCCGGGCACGGGCGCGGCGACCTTCAGCCCCGGCTCGGACGAGTTCAGGGCGTTCGGTGTGGGCGGCGGGGACGACATGCTGGGGGCTCCCGTGGTGCGACGATGACTTGTTGAGCCACGGGGTTCACCCCCCGTGGTCCGTGTACTCCATTGACCACGGGGGTGAACCCCGTGGCTCGAGAGACTACAACCGGACCGCGACCCCGCGGGCGGCGAGGTACGCCTTGGTTTCGGGGATCGAGAACTCGTTGTAGTGGAAGATGCTGGCGGCCAGGGCCGCGTCGGCCCCGGCCTCGAAGGCGAGCCGCAGGTGCTCCGGGTGCCCGGCCCCGCCGCTCGCGACGACCGGGATGTTCACGGCCCGGGTCACCGCCTCCAGGACCGGCAGGTCGTACCCGTTCTTGGTGCCGTCGGCGTCCATCGACGTGAGGACGATCTCGCCGGCCCCCAGCTCCTCGACCCGCCGGGCCCACGCGACCGCTTCGAGGCCCGTCGGCTTCCGCCCGCCGTTGATGAACACCTCCCACACCTCGCGGCCGTCGCGCCGGACCCGCTTCGGGTCGATGTTGACGACGGTGGCGCAGGTGCCGAATTTGCGGGAAACTTCGGCGATCAGTTCGGGCGTGTTGACGGCCGCGGAGTTTAGGCTGACTTTTTCGGCCCCGGCCTGGATAAGCTGGGTGGCGTCGTCGAGCGTGCGGATGCCGCCGCCGACGGTGAACGGCATGAAGATCTGCTCGGCGACCTTGCGGACCATGTCGAGCAGGATGGCCCGCCCCTCGTGGCTCGCCGAGATGTCCAGGAACACGAGTTCGTCGGCCCCCTGCTCGTCGTACCGGCGGGCAACTTCCACCGGGTCGCCGGCATCCCGGAGCCCGACGAAGTTCGTGCCCTTCACCACCCGGCCCCGGTCCACGTCGAGGCAGGGAATGATCCGCTTGTTCAGCATGTGGGTCGGGGCGTCCGTCGGGGTGATGGGCTCAAGAGCTTGATCGTAGCGGGGGTTGCGGGCGGGGTCAACCGTCCGGGTCCGCGAGCGGAGGGGGCACCATGCGGCGGGAACTGGCGGGCAAGCGGGCGATCCTCACGGGCGCGAGCGGCGGCATCGGCCGCGCGATCGCCGCCGCGCTGATGAAGGCCGGGGCGCGGGTCGCACTCGCCGCACGGAACGCCGACGCCCTCAACACACTTGCGGCCGACCTCCGCGCCGCCGGCGGGGACGTACTGGTCGTGCCGACCGACGTGACGAAGCCCGAGGACCGGCAGCGACTGGTGGACCGCACCGTCGAGACGTTCGGCGGGCTCGACCTGCTGGTGAACAACGCCGGCATCGGTAGCCACGGGCACTTCGCCACCTCCACACCGGAGATCATGCGACAGGTAATGGAGGTGAACTTCTTCGCCCCCGTGGAACTGACGCGGGTCGCCATGCCGCACCTGACCAACGGCCGCCACCCGGCCGTCGTGAACCTCACGTCGATGTGCGGGCGGAAGGGCATGCCGGCGTGGCCCGAGTACTCCGCGAGCAAGTTCGCGCTCGTCGGGATGTCCGAGGCGTGGCGCGGCGAGTTCACGCGGTTCGGGGTGGACGTCGTCACGCTCGTGCCGGGGCTCACGAACAGCGGGTTCGGCGACCACCTGCTCCGCACCGACGGCCGCGTCGAGATCCGGTTCCATGAGGGGATGAAGCCGGACGAGCTGGCCGCGGGGGTCGTCGCGGCCGTCGAGCGGAACCGCCGCGAGGTGGTGTTCGGGGGCGAGGCCCGGCGGCTCCTACGGTTCAACACGTTCTTCCCGCGGCTCACCAACTGGCTCATCGCCCGCAAGGTGAAACGGGCCTACGCGAAGGGGTGAGCGGTCAGTACCGACCGAGGAACGAGCGGAGCGCGGCGGCGTGGGTCGGCCAGTAGTCGTGGCTCCGGCGGACGAGCGGCTCCTGGTCCACCCCGACGACCTTCAGGATATCGTCGTGGGTGGTCTTGGGGCAGATGATCCACTCGCGGAACAGGTGGACAGTTTTGCCGCCGGTCGTGTCGCCGCTGGTGAACGGCCCGACGAACTTCCGCATCGGGTGCGACACGTTCCAGATGGCGTGGTAGCAGTTCATCGCCACCGGCGACGGGTACAGGTTGTCGGTCCCCTTGTACTTGATCTTCCCCTCGCCGAGCCGGTCGATCTGGTTGCTCAACCGGCAGTACAGCTCCGCCTTGATCTGGAACGGCCCCCAGACCGACACCCGCATGTTTTCGCGGCGGCACACCTTGAGCGTCTCGGCCACGGAGAGGTTCACCCCCGTTTCGGGCCGCAGCGCCACCCCGCGGACCTTGAGGGTCGCGGGCAACCAGCTCATCTCGCGGTTCTCGACCGCTCCCCCGTCCCCGGGGACCTTGGTGATCGCGAGGAACGTGTGGGTCTTCTCGGGCCGGTACGGGGTCGCCTCGGCGGTGAACAACGTGAGGTAGTAGGCGTCGTCCGCCGCCGCGGCGTCGGGGACGGTCGCGCATGCGACCGCGATGACCAGCAACACCCCGTTCATGATGTCCTCCGCGGTGCGATCAGCATGACATCGACCGTGTGACAGCCGGGACCGCAGCCGAACAACGAGCCCGCGCGCGGCCGGGTCGCCCCCTCGGCCGCACAACCGGCGGGACCGGACGAAGAGGTGCGGCGGGTGCGGCGCGTGCGGCCGTTCCGAGGAGTGCGGGCCAGCGGACCCGCCTGGGTACACGCGTCGGGGTCGGCCGGAGTACTGCGGAGAGGGGGTCACGCCGTTCACGCCAGGCGAGGAACCGGCACCTGACGACACTGCTCTGGGCACCCCGCCGCTCCGGCCGGGAACCGCCGGGTTGATGGCCGGGCGAGTTCTCGTTGGGCGAGGGTTGTAATCGCGTCGCGAGTGAGTAGAATTCTCTTTACCATCAGGTATCGGGTAAACGGGCAACCTCCGACCTGCCGATCCTGAGGGTGCAAGTGCCCGTAGCTCAACTGGATAGAGCGTCGGCCTCCGGAGCCGAAGGTTACAGGTTCAACTCCTGTCGGGCATACTCAAGCAACCCCTGATTTCGCCAGGGGTTGCTTCGTTTCGCAGCCGTGGTTTGTAAACGCCACTTTCGCGACGAACCAGCCCGTTCACAAGATTTCACGAGACCTCACCCGCAGAGAACCCCCGACGTCCCGCCCGACAGTCACTGTGTGAGTACCGCCACGAGCGGCCGGTCCTTCCTCTCGACGGCCGCCTTCAGCGGTTCTTCCAGGTTCCCACTCGGATCGCCCGCGTGCCCCGTGGGGTTCGCCAGTTCGGTGGGGAGGTTCGCCACGCTCCACCGGTACGTCCGGTTGCTCAACTGACGCAATTGCTCGTCCGTCTCGCGGACGTAGCTCGACATCATCACCGAAACACTGATGCGGGCGTCTGCGGCCAGCTGACGGTTGATGTCCTCCCCGCTCCTCGCGTAGTGGAGGGTAATCTGATGCGGCCGGGGTGTCGGTCAAGCCGGCCAACAAGGACATTCACCTGTAGGTGTTACCACTGGCAACACCTGACCAAAGCACGAAAGGAGAAGGCGCTGGATGCGGGCCGACGGGCAGTCCGCGGCGGAAGCGAACTACGTCAAGCTCGGGGGAAGGTGAACGAGTCGGATTCGGCACTCGTGCATAACCCGACTCGGGAGATAATTTCGACAGTTGAGGGCACGCATTTCGCACAACCCTGACGCTGCCGTTCGCATTTCACCCTCACGTCTCCGATACTGGTGCGATCATGAATCGGTCCGATCTGATGGCATCCGGGCGGCAGCTCCTCCGGCAGGCCGACATCATTTGCACCTTGTACCCCGACCGGCCGTTGATGGGGGCGGCCGTCGTCAGCGACGCCCCCGGCACCGACCTGTTCGACGACCCGCGGGCAGGCGCGCTGCAGTGTGCCTTGTTGCGGCTCCGCAGTGTGATGCTGGGCGTGCAGGCCGGGGGCTTTCGCAACCTCGACCGGCTCCGCGATGACATGTGCGACGTGGAGCGGCTGTGTGAGCTGGTCCGGCACTGCGACGACAGCGACCCACATGCGCAGCGTGCGTGGTGCCGCTGATGAAGGCGCTCGCGTCGGCCGCCATACCCCCACCTTAGTGAGCCGCGCCGTGTTGACCTGTGGCCCGCCTCGCGGCATGGGGCGGCCAGTCGGGACGGCGGTGAGGAATCGCCGCCGAAGGCCGCTGGTGATCCCTGGCCCCCGCGGCCGATAGTCCCTGACCGTGCGGGTCCGACGCTGGAGCAGGTCCGCTCCGCGGGCCGACCGAAGAACCGGTCCGGCACCAGCACCGCGGCGAACAGGGCCGCGACGGCCCGCGCGAGCGAACTCGGCTTCCGCCGTGGGGCGGGGCCATGCCTGTACGGCATCTCGTTGGCGCGTCTGCCGCAGGTCGTCACGGTCCGGGACGCTGTCACGGGCGATGAGGAGGCGTCCGCGAAGGTCGGGCGCGTGCGGTTCCGGCGGGAGCCGCCGGACAACTGCACGCGGCTCCGTCTCGGGTGGCCCCGAACCTCGAAGCCCCGGACACTGTCCTTCCGTTCCCATTTCGGGAGAAGGAATCGATGACCGCCACCGAGATGTTGCAACGCCTCCACCAGCACCGGGCCTGGGTGAATGGCAACCTGCTCGCGGCCGCGTCCGCCCTCAGCGACGAACAGTTGCGGGCGGCGTTCCCGATCGGCCAGGGCTCCGTCTGGAAGTCCCTGCTCCACCTCTACGGGGCCGAGTACGTCTGGTTGGCGGCCCTCCAGGGGAACGAGGCGGCCGTGGCTCCGGGCGACGTGCCAGGAAAGCTGCCCGGTAACCAGCTCGGCGAGGGCGGGATCGCGGACCTCCCGGACCTGCGGCAGAAGTGGGAGGCTCTGGAACGGCGGTACACCGACTACCTGGCGGGGCTGCCGCCCGAGGCGCTGGGGGAGGCCGTCACCCGGTACAGTCTCGCGCTTCAGACCCGTCTCAGCCTCCGCCGCTCGGACGTCCTGCTCCACGTCTGCACCCACGCCCACTACACGGTCGCCCAGGTGGTGAACATGCTCCGGCAGTGCGGGGTGACGAACCTGCCGCCGACGATGATCGCCGCGATGGCCAGTCAGGAAGGGAACAGAGCATAGCCGTTACAGGAGTTGCCGTCATGACCGCCGATGTTCGCCTCCGACCGGTAGACCCGGCCGACTTACCCTGGGTGTACGAGTCACACTGGGACCCGGATGCGAACCGCATGGCGGCCACCCTCCCCCGCTCGCGGGGGATGTTCGATGCTCATTGGGTGGAGTCGCCGGCCGACCCGCAGGTCCTCCCCAGGGCGGTCCTCGTCGGTGGGGAGGACCTGCGGGGTGCATCTCCGGCTTCCCGAGCGACGGCCGGGACCAGGTGTGGTATTGGATCGGCCGGGCGTACTGGGGCCGTGGGATCGCCAGCCGGGCGCTGGAGTTGGTGCTCCGAGAGGTCGCCATCCGCCCGTTGTTCGCCGCCGTCGCCACCGGCAACGCGGCTTCCCTACGGGTGCTGCAGAAGTGCGGTTTCGTCGTCGAGTCGTCCCGGCACTCCCCGGCCACCGACCGCTACCTGGACTGCGGGGAAGCGGTGCTGGCACTGCGGTCGGAACCATTTCCGATAGCCCCGCTCCGGCCTGTGACACAGGAGCCCCGAATGTCGCCGAAGGACGTGCTGCTCGCGTGGGTGAAGGGGTTCAACGAGCGGGACGCCGACGCCCTGGTCCCGCTGTACCACCCGGGGGCGACGAACCACCAGGTGGCGGCCGGGGAGCCGGCCGTCGGGCGGGACGCGATCATCCGCGGTGCCAGGGACTTCTTCGCCGCCTTCCCGGACAGCTACACCCGGGTCGAGGCGGTGTACCAGGACGGGGATGTGGTCGCACCGGAATGGTCGGGCGGGGCGACGTGGCTCGGCGCGTTCGCCGGCCACGCCCCGAGCGGCAGGACGTTCACCCTCCGCGGGTGCGGGTTCTTCCGCATCGAGGGCGGGCAAATCGTCCACCAGCGGGGGTACTGGGACCGAGCCGGGTGGTTCCTGCAACTGGGCATCCCTGTGGCCTGAGCGGCCCGGAGCACGGGTGCCGTCAGTCGCGCCTGTGACGGTGCCGGCAGTGGAGTTGGGAGGCCCTGCCACTGACCGGTGGGGGTCGCCGCGGGATCTGCGTCGCTGCCGCGGGCGCGGTCAGTCGGCGGGCCAGTGCGGGTGCGCGACCGCGACCGCGAACTTGCTGCCCCAGTCCCGTGCGGCGTCCACGAGGGTCGCCCCGACGCCGACGATCCCGGCCTTCGCCACCCGGACAGCCCCGCACCGGAGCCGGTCGACCCGCAGCGGCGCCCGTAGCAGGGCCCGTGCCCCTTCGTCCGAGTCCACCTCTCCCATTGCTCACTCCGAGGGCGCCCGCCGGTGGCGCTGGTACAAGATTCGTCGCCCGGCCGGACATCTTGACGACCACCCGCGACCGCTGGCAACCCCAACCCAGAGTCCCGCCACGCGTCGGGCAAGAGCCAGCGGCCGAGGCTGCCGGTGGCTGGAGCCGGATCAACCGGCAGTGGCAACGGCAGTTGCGGGCCGACGTGCGGCCGGTGACACGTTCCCGGCGCCATCTCAATACCCGCCGTGCGTCGCCCGCGCCGCCGGAGCCACTGCCGTGACCGCCGTCCCGACCCGGGTCACCGACCGGGACCAGGCCGAGTCCGCCCTCCGCCAGAAGCTGAACCGCCACGAACTGTGGAAGGAGTGTTGGTCGGTCCGGCCCGAGTCGGCGTCGCGCCAGGAGCGAGGCGCGTCTGGGCGGCCGGCGGGGGTGTATGTCCGTCCGGGTCGGGGAAGCGAGGGCGCGGGCGGCCTCACCCGACCCGGGCGGTGTCCCTCAGGCGAACCGGGACAGGGAGCGAGGAGCATTTGGTGAAACTGGGCGGTACGGGCTCTTTGTCTCGTCGATTGGTTCAACCCTAGCACGCGGTTTGGAACGGGCGGCGTGAAACTGTTCTCGGACCGCTAAGTTCGGCCGCAGGCGGAATCGCCGACACTTGAGACCATGAAAATGCCCGTCAAAGCTGGAACCGCGTCGGGATTTCGGACGCGGCGCGGACGCGGATTGTCGGAACTTTCGTCGGCCGATTTGCTTCGCGATCGCTCCGCGGGTATGATTCCTCTAGACCGGCCGCGGACCCTGAGCTGAATGGGCGACAGTTCAGGGCACCGTGGCCGGTCTCTTCGCGCGCCCGGTTCCCGCCACGCACCGCACGCTCCTATTCCCTTCGCGAACGTGGACCGCGGTCCCCTTCGGATCGAGTACAGGGCCGGTCGAGAGTCGGGGATGGGTCCCACTCTGAGAGGGCTGTGGCCGCGGCAGCATCTGCTCCTCTAACTGGGCCGATCCCGACTGGTCGCCGGCACCACAAGAACCGCCCCCGCGGTTGCCGTCACAGTTCCCACACAACGATTGGCCACAGCCAGGGGTACACTGGCACGATCGGCCGGCCCTCGGGGAGTCGCCGCCACGGTCGCCGCGTTTGTGCTCGCCGTGGCCGCTGACGACCTCCACCTTCTGGACCTGGGGTCGCCGTCAGTGGAGCGGACGCGGGCTCCGGACGGGCGGCGGGTAGCGGTGTCACTGCTGGTGCACAAACCGGTACACACGCTGCTGGGGCGAACGGTAGCCGGGGCCGCGGTCCGCGACGACGCGGTGGAGTGCCTCGCCGGCTGCTGGGGAAGCGGCCGGCTCCAACTTTTGCACCACCGCCCAGATCAGGCCCACGTGCCGCGCTGGGGGCGCGGGTCGACCGCAGACGGCGAATCGTTGCGGTTACCGGAGGGTGGCGTACTCAGCGTCGAGGCGCGCGAGGGCCGCGGCTCGGTGGGCCGGGTCGTGTCCGAGTTCAACGGCCACGCGGACCATGACGTACCGGGCGACCCGGTGGCGGAACGTCGCGGGCGGGTCGTCGGCCCACGCACAGTCGAACCCGGGCCGCTCCCGCAGGGCCGGCTCCAACTCGTCGACGGCCGCGGACAGGGACACGTCCCCCGCGATCACTCGGGCGGCGACCCGGCCCGACGCCTCGCTCTCGCGGCGCCCGCGGACCCGCTGGGCGTCGAGGGCCGCGGCGTCGCCCTCGTGCCCGCGCACCTCCTCCCGGGCGTCGGTCCCGAGGCCGGCGTCGACCCCCAGCGCGGTGAGGGCGAGGCCGAGCAGTGCGGCGGCCGAGGCGGCCCCGGTGCGGCGGGTGGTCATGGCGGTCCTCCTGACGGTGCGGGCACGATCCGGGAGCTTAGAACGCGGGCGCCGGCCCGTCTCGGTTAATTGCGCGACCGTTACAATAAGACCTCCGGTTACTCGTGCGCCTTCGCGGCTCCAAAGCGTCGGGCAATGGGGGCGTGCCGGCAGGATCGGCTGCCGGAGCGGAGAGTCCCGCACCGGCCCGACCGCGGTCATGAGGACCGCGGCGGCGACCTGCAGTACCGAGATGGCCACCCAGGTCGCTGAGCCCTCGTGGAACGATCTCCGTTACCCACGCCGGCGGTCGTCGCTGAGAAGGTGACGACCGGGCACAGTGCGCCCGTCGCTTCGAGTCACAAGCGGAATCGTGGCTCGCGGTGGCCGTTCGGTCTCGATCGTTGCGATTGGGCGTGTGCCTCGGAACGCTCCACCAACGCGCTCGAATCAGCAGGGCCGGCTGCGATCGGTATTCCGCTCGTGGGGCATCGCGGGACCGTGTGGGCGAGGGCGACGGATCACGACCCACCCGACCTTGAACCCGCCACCGTACCGACGGACGACGAACTCGCCCTGCCAGCGATGGCGGATATCGCGACAGAACGGCAATGGGGCCCCGTGTCGCAGCACTCCACTGGGTCGGACCCGGGATCGAGGTTCCCGGCCCCCCGTTAATGCGGCGGAGGGTCGCACCCGCGGCTGAGTAACTCCCCGGCCCCACCACATGTCGTGCAGCACCGACCCCGGCGCGGCACGCTACTTCTTCGCGGCAGTCGGGGTCCCGAAGTAGAAGTCCGAGAACACCTCTCGAAGTCGTGGAGCGGGGCGGAGAAATGTCCCTGGCTACCTCGTACCCGTGGTCGAGGCTGGGCCTCACGCCGGGCTTGAGCTCGACGCCGTAGTCTGACTCCACGGGTTCCGGACCCGGACCACCTGCGCCTGCGGATCGTACCCCGCCACCGCGTAGGCGCGGTCGGCGGTCACGCCGTGCGGGAGCGGCCAGGCCGACGTCGCGGCACATTATCAACTTCGCGTGGGCCCCGGCCGCCATTGCCCTGTGGACCTGGGCCGGGAGCGCCGCCAACTCGGCGCCGCCCGAGGCTTCCTCCTCCCGAGCGTCACGGTGGGGACCTGGTGCGCTGACAGCAGCCCCGGCACCTCGGCCGAGCCGCCGATCTCCGACCGGCTCCGCGAACTGGTCGATGCGTACCTCGATGAGACCGTCGCCGCCGCCGACCTCGCGGAACTCGAAGGGCTCCTCCGCACCGACGCGGCCGCCCACGGCTACTTCGCCCGGTACGCGCGGACCCACACGGACCTCGCGCTGGAGGTCGCGTCGCGGGCCGCCGCCGCGCGGACCCTCGCCGGGATTCCCCGGCCGGCGGCGCCGGGCGGGCCGCCCGCGGCCCGGACCCTCACGCCGCGGTCCGCGCGGTGGGTGGCGGCCGCCTCGCTCCTGCTCGGGGTGTCGATCGGCGGCGGCGCGGTCGGCCTCCTCGCCGCGCCGGCCCGGCCCGGCGCCGGCAACTGGGGAATCCCGGCGACCGGGCCGTGCGCGGCGGGCTGGTGAGCCAGCGGGCGCCGGACGCGTACCGCCAGTTCGTGGTGAACACCCGCGACGGCCGCGACAAGGACGCGTACTTCGTCGGCCTCGGCGCCCCGGGCGACGACCTGCGGGTGCGGCTGTCGCGCACCGGCGGGAAGTTCGCGGTCGCGGTCGAGAACCGCACCACCGGGGCGACCGGCACCCTCGCCACCCGGCACCCGGAGTTCCTCGACGGGCGGGCCGACCTCGTGGTCGGGGTGTTCGCGTGCGACCCGCGTGGCGCCGACCACACGGCCGTCCGCTTCCGCGCGTTCACCGCCACCGTGTGGGCCGCCCCGCTGAGCGCCGCGGCGACGCGTTCACCGAATCCGGGTGAATCTCGCCCGCCCCGCGACGGAGTAGGTTGCACACCCCCACACGCCCCCGCCGGTCGCCCCATGACGCGCCCCACCGACGGGCTCCTCAAGTACCCGGTGTACGAGGGGTGGGGGAACCACGACGGCCCGCCGGTCGGCAAGGAGAAGTTCGGGTTCAGCGTGCAGGCCAAGATCAAGGAGCGGACCGTCGCGCGCAAGAAGGCCGGGCGGATCGGGAACGTCTCGGAGAACGGGCTGCACTACTCGTGGGACTGGGACAAGGTCCACTTCGTGCAGACCAACCTGTACCCCGCCGACACGCAGCACGCGAAGGTCCGGTACTCGCTGCCGTGGCACGACCCGCAGGGGGCACTGGCGTTCGTGAAGGACGACCTGAAGGCCAGCGTCGGCGACAGCGGGCGGCCGGTGATCATCGTGTCGCACTGCGGCGTCGACACGGACTGGTGGCACCCCGAGGACTGGGCCGCGTTCTACGCGGCGGTGAAGCCGTACAACGTGATCGCCTACTTCTACGGGCACACGGGCACGGGCCCGCGGAGGTACAAGCCCGAGGGCGAGGACAGGGTGCTCGACTGCGTGAACACCGGGCAGTCGGAGAAGGGGTCCGTCGTGGCCGAGGTCACCGAGAAGCGGCTGCGGCTCGCGTTCCACGCCAAGAAGGACGCCAAGGCCGAGCAGGTCGAGTGGGAGTGGAAGTACCCGCTCGACAAGCCCGTCACCGCGGGCAAGTAGGGCCGGCACGAGTGTGTGCTTCATCTGACACGACCAGAGCCCGGAGAACGCGACGTGTACACCTCTCGATCACCGCGACACGTCGCGATTCTCGCTTGCGTCGTCCTGGCCACGGGGCCAACGGCCGAGGCCCGGGCCGACGTGCACCTGCCGGCGCTGTTCGCCGACCACGCGGTGCTCCAGCGCGACCGCCCACTACCGGTCTGGGGCTGGGCCGACCCTGGCGAGAAGGTGAGCGTGAAACTCGGCGCTGGGGCCGGCGAGGCCGTGGCCGGGAAGGACGGGCGGTGGCAGGTCACGCTCGAGTCCCAGCCGGTCTCGAAGGCGGCGCTGACCCTGACCGTCGCGGGGAAGAACACGGTTGTCGTGAGGGACGTGCTCCTCGGCGACGTGTGGCTGTGTAGCGGTCAGTCGAACATGTCGATCTCGCTCGGCGGCTTCCTCGCCGCGCCGGGCGTGAAGGACGACGTCGCGGCGGCCGACTACCCGCTGGTCCGCCAGTTTGGCGTCCTCGAACACTTCGCCGACGCGCCCCAGACCGACGTGACGGGCGAGTGGCTCGCCTGCACCCCGCGGACGGCGGGCCGCTTCTCGGCCGTCGCGTTCTACTTCGCCCGCAGGGTCCACGCCGAGACCGGCGTCCCGATCGGCATCCTCCGGTCGGCCAAGGGGAGCACGCGGATCGAGTGCTGGCTCTCGCAGGACACGCTCCTGAACACGAAGGAGTTGGAGCCGTTCGCGCGGGCGATGCGCGAGTCGCTGGCGCAGTGGGACCGCGACAAGGAGGCGGCCGCCAAGGGCGGCGTGAAGCAGAACGTGCCGGGGTTCCCGCCGTACCCGTTCGGTGAGAAGGTCCGGCGGCCGCGGTGCGTCACGCTGCACAACGGCATGGTCGCGCCGCTGGCCCCGTTCGCGTTGCGCGGCGCGATCTGGTACCAGGGCGAGGGGAACGCGAGCGACCCGAAGACCGCACAGGAGTACGCCGTCCGGCTCCGGTCGCTGATCCGCGACTGGCGGCGGCTGTTCGGCGGCGACGACCTGCCGTTCTATGTCGTCCAGTTGCCCGGCTACCGTGAGCCGAGCGACGCGCCGGCGGGCGGCGACGCCTGGGCGCACCTCCGCGAGTCGCAGCGGCGGTGCCTGACGCTCCCCCGCACGGGCCTGGCGGTGACGCTCGACATCGGCGAGGCCGGCGACATCCACCCCAGGAACAAGGCCGACGTGGGCGACCGGCTCGCGCGGCTCGCGCTCGCGGACGTGTACGGGAAGAAGGTCGTCCCTTCCGGGCCGCTGTTTCGCGGCCTGAGGGTCGACGGGGACAAGACTGTCGTCGAGTTCGACCACGTCGGCGCCGGGCTGATGGTCGGCCGGAAGGACGGTCGCAAGCCCGTTGAGGAGGTGAGGGACGGGACGCTCGGGCGGTTCGCCGTCGCGGGCAAGGACAAGAAGTGGTACTGGGCCGACGCTCGGATCGTGGGCGGCACCGTCGTCTGCACGCACCCGGACGTGCCGAACCCGGTCGCCGTCCGGTACGCCTTCTCGGCGAACCCGGCCGGGGCCAACCTCTACAACCGGGACGGCCTGCCGGCGTCCCCGTTCCGCTCGGACGACTGGTAACCCCCAGAACCGTCGTGCGCCTTACAAGACTGCATCACTTTCGTGCTGGCCAAGTACGTCCCCTGGGTCCTGGCGGGACGGAGACTGGTACACGGCGAGGATCCCGCTCTTCGATCACCCAGACGCGGGCATCCCGACGACGTACGACGACCGGTGGGAACTGCCGACGAAACACCTCACCTCCGGGTCGCCGAACAGCGGCTACTCGTTCCCCGAGTTCATCGCCCGGCCCTTCCGGTCCAGCGTCGGCGGGGCCACCACCCGCCCTGGGGGCACCAACTATAACTCCACGGGGCCCGCTGGCTCCGCGATCCACGTCACCGACACCGTGCTCATCCCGGTGTGGCGAGACCTGCCGTCCGTGCGGGCCGCCCCAGTTGGGGCGGCCGAGCGTATGGACGCGAGCGAGGAGTTCCGCCCGAACCGCCCAACGTGAATCGCGGAACGGCCCCGGCTCGGGCGTGGTCCAGGCCGGTGAGGGTGCCGGTGCCGGTGCCGGACGTCTCCGCGGGAACGCCGGCGCGCTGCGACATCGACGCGTACAGGTTGCACAGCGGGGTCTGATTCACCCCCATCATCGGCGGCTTCTTCTCGGCCGGCACCCCCTTCAGGTCGGCCGCGGCCGCGAGAACCTCCACGAGCGGCGTGTTGAACGCGAGGTGCCGGCCGTGCCTGAAGCCGCCCGCCGGGAGCACCGGGAGGTCGTGCGTCCAGGGCGTGTTCCCGTCGCGGAGGTCACTCGTCACCAGCACCACGGTCGCGCCAAGGGGGTTGCCCCCAGCCCCTCGGTCGCCCCCTTGAACTTCCCGAGGGGTGCCCCCAGCGACTTCATCAGATCGACCTCGACGTGCCGGCACGCGGCGAGCTTCGCCGGCTCCTTCCCGTGGTGCGACAGGTCGTGGTGGTCGCCGAACGTCTTGAAGGTGGCGGCCCGCGTCGAGTCGGTCGCGACCGCGAGGTGGATCATGTCGAACATCAGTTGCAGCCTCTCCGCCTACTGACCGGGCGGGGTCACCTCCTGAGCCGGGGGCACCCGGGGCCCTGGGCTCGGCCGGTTCACCCACTCGCCGGGCATCTGCAGTTGCTCGTCGACGTCGCGGACGGATTCGTCGTTCTCGTCGCGCCGGGCGCGGTCGGCGGGGCCGACCCTCTTCCCGAGCCGCTTCGACCGCTCGCTCACGAAGTCGAGCGTGCTCCGGCCCGCGCCGATCTGGCGCAGTTCCTCGGCAGCCCGGGCCCGCACGGTGCCGAGGTCCGGTACGGCGACGCCGGGTCGTCGCACCGTGCCGGCGAAGCTGTCGCGGCACGGTGCGGTGACGGCGGGGGAGCGCGTGAGGTCCCGGCCGATGAGACGGGTGCCCTTCCTCTCGGTCCGGTGACCAATCGGAGCGCGCCACGCAGGTGTCCTTCGGGGGTGTGCCGCCGGGTAATGGGTAAGTGGGCGCGGGTGGCCCGCGCGGGCCCCTTCGCTCGCGGTATGTTGGTAGGAGGCCCCCTTGGCGCGGCGAGTGAACCACGCATGTTTTCCCGGAACCCCTCCGCCCGGTTCGCGTGGCCGATGGTCGCCATCGGCGGCGTGCTCGCGGCCGCCTGCCTCGCGAGCACCTGGTACATCACCCGGCTCCAGACCGACATGGCCCGCGCGATCCGGCACGACGCGGCCCGCATGGACGCGGCCGACGAACTCCAGGTGCAGCTCCGGCACCTCCGGTTCCACACGCTCGTCGGGGCCGCGGACCCGTCGGCCGCACGGCGGCAGGTCATCCAGGGCGACCTCGGCGCCGTCGATGCGGCGCTCGGAGCGATCCGCCGCGACCTGACCGCGACCGACGCCGGGCTGTTCGCCCAGATCGAGCGCGACTACGCCGCGTACCGCGACCGGCTCGGCCCGGACGGGTTCCCGCCCCCCGCCGCCACGGTCCCCGAACTGGTCGCGTGGTCCGACGAGCACCCGATGCGGGAACTCCTCGGGGCGTGCCGGGAACTCTCCGACCGGCAGCGGGCCCGCATGGACGCCGGCCTGGAGCGGAGCGAGACGCAGACCGCGTGGGCCGGCGGCGTGCTGCTCGCCCTCGCCGCGTCCGGCGCGCTCGGCGGCGTTCTGAGCGGGTACGCCACCGCTCGGGCGCTGAGCCGCCGCGTCGCGCAACTCTCGGTGCGGGTCCAGGCGGTGCAGGCGCACCTCGACCAGGAGGTCGGGGCGGTCACCGTGGAGGCACGGCGCACGTCCGACGACCTCGCCGACCAACTCGACGAGGTCGTCGGGCGGGTCCGCGACGTGTGCCAGCGGTTGCAGGAGCAGGAGCGCGACCTGCTGCGGGCCGAGCAACTCGCGGCCGTCGGGCACCTCGCCGCGGGCGTCGCCCACGAGGTCCGCAACCCGCTCACCGGCATCAAGCTGCTCATCGATGGGGCGCTGCGGGCGTCGCACCCGACGGCGCTCACCGGCGAGGACCTGCACCTGATCCGCCACGAGATCGCCCGCATGGAGCGCACGGTCCAGGGGCTCCTCGACTTCGCCCGCACGCCCCCGCCGGACCGCCGCCCGCACGACCTCGGGGCGCTGGTCGCCGAGGCCGCGAGCGTGGTCCGCGGCCGGGCCGCCGCGAAGCCGGTTTCGCTCGCCGCGACCGCCCCGCGGGAACCCGTCACCGCCCGCGTGGACCGCGACCAGATGCTCTCGCTGCTCACGAACCTGCTGCTCAACGGCATCGAAGCCACGCCGCCGGGCGGCACGGTCGCGGTCCGGGTCGGGCGGGACGGCGGCGGTATACTGGTGGAGGTGACCGACTCCGGCCCCGGCATCGACGCCGCAATCGCGAACCGCCTCTTCACCCCGTTCGCGACGACCAAGCCGACCGGCACCGGCCTCGGGCTCACGATCGCCCGCCGCGTCGCCCGGGGCCACGGCGGCGCCCTCACCGGCGCGAACCGGCCGGGCGGCGGGGCCGCGTTCACCCTCACCTTGCCGGCCGCGGAGGTCCCGAATGGCGAAGCTGCTGGTCGTTGACGACGAGCCCATCATCTGCCACTCGTTCCGCCGTGTGTTCGCGTCCCCCCGGGTCGAGGTCCTCACCGCGGGAACCGTGGCCGAGGGGTGGCGGCGCGTCGAGACCGACCGGCCCGACGTGATCGTCCTCGACCTCCAACTCCCCGACGGCAGCGGCCTCGACCTGTTCGAGCGGGTCCGGGCGCTGGACCCGAAGCGGCCCGTCGTGTTCATCACCGCTCACGGGACCAGCGACACCGCGATCGAGGCGATGAAGCGCGGGGCGTTCGACTACCTCGGCAAGCCCGTGGACCTGGACCAGATGAGCCGGCTCCTCGACCGGGCGTTCGAGGCGGCCCGGCTCATGCGGGAGCCGACTGCCCTGCCGGGCGACCCGGCCGCCGACCGCATCACCGGCCGCAGCGCCGCGGTGCAGGAACTGAGCAAGCAGATCGGTCGGGTCGCGGCGCAGGACGTGAACGTCCTTATTGTCGGCGAGAGCGGCACCGGCAAGGAACTCGTCGCCCGTGCGCTGTACCACCACAGCCGCCGGGCCGACAAGCCGTTCCTCGCGATCAACTGCGCCGCGATCCCCGAGGCGCTCGTCGAGAGCGAGCTGTTCGGGCACGAGCGCGGGGCGTTCACCGGGGCCGAGCAGCAGCGGATCGGCAGGTTCGAGCAGTGCGGCGACGGCACCCTGCTGCTCGACGAGGTCGGCGACATGCCCCTCGCGGCACAGGCGAAGATGCTCCGCATCTTGCAGGAGCAGCGGTTCGAGCGGGTCGGCGGGAACCAGCCGATCACCACCCGGGTCCGCGTCCTCGCGGCGACCAACCAGGACCTCGAACAGCTCATCAAAGGCGGCCGGTTCCGCAACGACCTGTACTACCGGCTCGGCGCGGTGACGCTCCGCGTGCCCCCGCTCCGGGCTCGCAAGGAGGACGTCCCCGAACTGGCCCACCACTTTCTGTTCCGGTACGCCCGCGAGGCGAACCGCGACGTCCGCGGGTTCACCCCCGAGGCGCTCGAACTGCTCCAGGCGTGCGATTGGCCGGGGAACGTGCGGCAACTCCAGAACTGCGTCCAGGCCGCCGTGTACCAGTCCGTCGGCCAGATGATCCTGCCCGCCGACCTGCCCGGCATCGCCGCGCCGGAAGCGGGCACACCACCGGTCCCGCCCCCGAGCGGCGCGCTCGCCGCGGTGATCGAGGCGATGCTCCGCGACGGGAACAAGAACGTCCACGGCCGCGTCATCGAGTTGGTCGAGCGCGAACTCATCACCCTTGCGCTCAACCACACGCACGGGCACCAGCGGCAGGCCAGCGACCTCCTCGGCATCAACCGCGCCACGCTCCGCACCAAGCTCCGCGACTTCGGCATCGCACTCGACAAGGTCGTGACGGAAAAGGCCGATCTGGCCGAGGATTGACCAGTGCCGGTGAGTCGTGGTGGATTGCGCGCCATCGGGGGGAGTAACCCACCATCGGCTTAGCCTGGCGGCTTGACTCTCACCGGCCTTTGGCACGATATCATCTGCCGCAAATCAAATCTGAACAACGCTATGTGACCGGGCGACAGAACCTCGGGCGGTTCGGCTCGATCATTGCTCTGCGCTCCTCAGATCGCGTCAGCGAACCCACCCAAGATCATCCTTCCCGAGCCATAGCTGCCGTAATGAGCCGCACGTTCATCCCCCCCCGTTGGTCGCGTCTCCCCCTCGCCGTGCTCCTCGCGGCCGGGGCCGGGGCCGCCGGCTGGGCCACCTTCGGTGCCGGGAAGTCGCACGGCACCGACCACCCCGCGGACGCCGCCGGGGCCGCCGCGGTGCCGTCGGCCGAGGTCGTGTCGCCGCAACCCGGCGGCTTGCCGCGCATGTGCGTGCAGCCCGGTAGCGTCGAACCGTTCGAGACGGCCGAAGTGTACGCCAAGGCGTCCGGGTTCCTGGTCGAACAGTCCGTGGACATCGGCAGCCGGGTGACCAAGGGGCAGGTGCTCGCGCGGCTGTCCGTGCCGGAGTTCGAGAAGCAGGTGGACCGCGACGCGGCCCGCGCGAAAGCGGCCACCGCGAAGGTCCACCAGATGGAGGCGCACGTTCTGGCGGCCGAGGCCGAGGCCAAGGCGGCGACCGCCGCGGTCGCGTTCGCGATGGTGTCGGTGCGGGCCAAGGCGTCGTACCGCAAGTACCGCGAGAAGCAACTGGAGCGGATCAGGGAACTCGTCGCCCAGAAGGCCATCGAAGTGCGGCTGCTCGACGAGCAGGAGGACTACTACCTCTCGGCGCTGGAGAGCGAGAACGCCGCGAAGGAGTCGGTCAACTCGTCCGAGCAGCGGGCCACGGCCGCGGCGTCCAAGGTGATCCAGGCGCGTGCCGACCTTGAAGAGGCCCAGGCCAGTACGACTGTCGCGCTCGCGGAACTGGAGCGGTCAAAGGTGTTCCGCGACTACACCGTGGTGCGGTCGCCGTACACCGGAGTCGTCACCAAGCGGAACTTCCACCCCGGCCAGGACGGGCAACTCGGCGACTTCATCCGCTCGGCCGACCAGGGCGGCTCGGTCCCGCTGTTCACCGTCGAGCGTACCGACGTGGTGCGGGTCGTGGTCCAGGTGCCGGACCGCGACGTGCCGTTCGTCTCGCCGAGTTCCACCGCGACCGTCGAGATCGACGCGCTGCCCGGGGTGGTGTTCGGCGGCACCGGGGCCGAGCCGCTGAAGGTGTCGCGGTGGGCCAAGTCGCAGGACGCCGCCACGCGGACCATGCGGGTCGAGATCGACGTGAAGAACCCGACCGACGCCGAGAACCCGGACGGCGTCCTCCAGCGCGGCATGTACGGCAAGGCGACGCTGGTGCTCCGCCCCGGCACCGCGGCATCGGTACGGGTGCCGTCGCTCGCCGTGGTGGGGCGCGAGACGGGCGGCCGCGGGGCGGTCCGCGTGGTCCGGGGCGACCGCATCCAGACGGTCCCCGTGACGCTCGGCACCGACAACGGTCGCGAAATCGAGGTCACGTCCGGCCTGACCGCGGCCGACCGTGTCGTCCTCCGGACGACCTCCCCGGTCGATGACGGCGCGCAGGTGGCCGTCAGCGGCGCGAGGGCCGCGACCGTGGCCGCGGGCCATTGAGGCCGCGGCGCTCGCGCAGACCGCGACCCGCCCCTGCGTAACTTCCCCGAGTTCCCGGCATGAACGGCCTGATCCGCTTTTCGCTCGGCAACCCGCGGGCGATCACCGTCCTGATGGCGACGGTCGCGCTCGGCGGGGCCGTGTCACTCGCCACGATCCCGGCCGACATCCTCCCCGTGTACAGGTCGCCGGCGGTGCAGGTGCTCACGTTCTACGGCGGCATGTCGGCGACCAACGTCGAGGCCGACATCACGTCCCGCATGGAGCGGTGGACCGGGCAGGCCGCGGGCACCCGCCGCCAGGAGTCGCGGTCCATCGTCGGGGCCAGCATCATCCGCAACTACTACTCGGACGACACCGACCTGAGCGCCGCCCTCACGCAGGTGAACTCGCTGGCGACCGCGGCGATCCCGAGCCTGCCCCCGGGCACGCTGCCGCCGGTCATCCTGCCCTACGACCCGACGTCGGCGACGCCGGTGGCGCTCGTCGCGCTGAACAGCAAGACGCAGGGCGAGTCGGTGCTGTTCGACACCGCCCGGTACCAGGTGCGGAGCATGATCATGTCGTCGCCCGGGGCCAACGCCCCGGTCGTGTACGGGGGCCGCATCCGCACCATCCTCGCGATGCTCGACCGGCAGAAGCTCCAGGCCCGGAACCTGTCGCCGCTCGACGTCATGGACGCCCTCGACCGGTCGAACATCTTCTTGCCGACCGGCGACGCGAAGATCGGCGGCGTGGACTACGCGCTCGACTCGAACTCGATGTACGAGCTGGTCGAGTTGATGGGCGACGTCCCGGTCCGCACCGACGGGGCCGGGCGGACCGTGTTCCTCCGCGACGTCGCCACCCCGCGGGACACGAGCCTCGTGCAGACGAGCATCGTCCGCGTGGACGGCCGCAAGCAAGTGTACATCCCCGTGTACCGCCAGCAGGGGGCGAGCACGCTCGGCGTCGTCGGCAACCTCCGCGACGGTCTCTCCGACATGAAGGACCGGCTCACGACCCCGGACGTGGACCTGAAGCTGGTCATGGACCAGTCGGTGTACGTCAAGAGCGCCATCGAGTCGCTCGTCGAGGAGGGCGTCTTGGGTGCGGTCCTGTGCTCGCTCGTGATCCTGCTGTTCCTCGGCGAGTGGCGGATGACGGTGATCGCGGTGATGACGGTCCCGGTCGCGGTGCTCGGTGCGGTCGCGCTGATGGGCTCGTCGGCCCAGACGATCAACGTGATGACGCTCGCCGGGCTGGCACTGGCCATCGGGCCGCTCGTGGACAACGCGATCGTCGTGCTGGAGAACACGCACCGGCACCTGGGGCTCGGGGCGAAGCCGAAGGAGGCCGCGTACCTCGGCGCGAGCGAGGTCGCGATGCCGGCGCTGGCGGCGACGCTCTGCACGCTCCTCGTGCTGCTCCCGCTCACCCTCATCCCCGGCCTCGGGGCGTTCCTGTTCAAGCCGATGTTCCTCGCCGTCGCGTTCGCGATGGTGGTCGCGTACGGCATCTCGCTGACGTTCGTGCCGACCCGGTGCGCCGCGTGGATGCGGCACCACCCGCACCCGGCCCCGGTCGAGTCGCACGTCGCGGACTACGAGCACCGCAACGAGCACGAGTCGCCGCCCGCGCCGGGCGTCATCGGCCGGCTGTACCGGCGCTGGGAGTCGGTCCTCGACGCGGTGTTCGGCGGGTACGCCCGGCTCCTCGGGGTCGCGCTCAAGGCGCGGCTCCTCGTGATCGGCGGGGCGTTCGCGCTGCTGGCCCTGGTCGTCGTGCTGCTCGGGCCGAACCTGCGCCGCGAGTTCTTCCCCGAGGTGGACGCCGGCTCGTTCGAGATCGCCGTGCGGTCCGCGTCCGGCACCCGGATCGAGGTGAACGAGGGGTACATCGAGGCGGTCGAGAAGTACGTGAAAGCGAAGGTCGGCACCGACCTGGAGCTGGTCATCAGCGAGCTGGGCCTGACGGCCGACTGGTCCGCGGCGTTCACGCCGAACAGCGGGCCGATTGACGCGATCGTGAAGGTGCAGCTCACCCCGCAGCGCAGACGGTCGGCCCAGGAGTGCGTCGCGGTCCTCCGCGACGGGTTCGCCAACGACCCGGAGTTCGAGACGCTCCTGGCCGAGACGTACCGGCAAAAAGTGGCGGCCAAGGAGCTCCCCGAGGGCGTCACGCCGTTCTCGCGGGTGAACCTGGAGTTCGCGTTCGACGCCGGCGGGATGATCCGGTCCGCGATGAACGAGGGGAAGTCCACCCCGCTGAACGTGAAGATCACCGGGAAGAACCTCGCGAAGGCCCGCAAGCTCGCGGAGAAGATCCTCGCCGACGTCAAACGGATCGACGGCGTCGTGGACGCCCGGATCATCCAGCGGCTCAACTACCCGCTGTACACGATCGAGGTGGACCGCACCAAGGCCGCGTCGCTCGGGCTGAACCAGATGGAGGTGATGAAGAACATCGTCGCGGCGTTCAACAGCAGCGTGCAGTTCAACAAGAAGAACTTCTGGATCGACCCGGTGAGCCACAACCAGTACTACGTCGGCGTGCAGTACCCCGAGGCCGACGTGTCGTCGCTGGAGACGCTCCTCGACATCCCCATCACCAGCCCGACCCAGAAGAAGTCGGTCACACTGCGGAACATCGCGACGCTGCGGCCCGCGAACGTGCCGTCGGAGATCGTCCACACGAACCTCCAGCCGACCGTGGACCTGACGATGGGCGTGGCGGGCCGCGACCTCGGGCACGTCGCCGAGGACGTCGGCCGGGCGGTGGCGAAGTTCGGCGTGCCGCGGAAGGACGGCGGGTGGACCCCGTTCGACCCGGACGCGAAGGACCAGAAGCCGATGGAGGGCTCGAAGGTCACGCTGAGCGGCGAGTACGAGAAGATGCTGACGACGTTCAAGTTCCAGGCGATGGGCATGGCGGCCGCGGTGCTGCTGATCTACTTCCTGCTCGTCGCGCTGTTCAAGTCGTACGTCACGCCGATCGTGGTGCTCTCGGCCGTGCCCGTCGGCGTGATCGGCGTCGTGCTCGCCCTGTTCGTCACGAACACGGCGCTCAACATCCAGTCGCTGTTGGGGGTAATCTTCATGATCGGCATCGTGGTGTCGAACACGGTGCTGCTGACCGACTTCGCGGTCAACCTCCAGAAGAGCGAGCGGCTCGACCCGACGGAGGCGATCAAGCGGGCCGGGGCGATCCGGGTGCGGCCGGTGGTGATGACCGCGCTCGCGACGTTCTTCGCGCTGATCCCGATGGCGCTCGGGCTGGCCCGGGGGAGCGAGGCGAACGTCCCGCTGGGCCGGGCGGTGCTGGGCGGCCTCGTCGCGGGACTGCTCACGACGCTGTTCGTGGTGCCGTGCGTGTACTCGCTGCTCGTGCCGAAACGCCTTGGCGACGACCCCGAGCCGCTCCCCGGCGACCCGGGCCACGGACCGACCGCGGTGACGGTCCACCACGAGCCGCAGCCGTGAGCGGGGACTCACGGCTGCGGGGCGACCGTGCCGGGGGTGCTGCCCGTCGCGACGAACAGGCGGAACTGGGCGACGTCGAAGGCGATCACCGCCCGGAGCACCTCCTGCCGGGTATCGAGCAGTTGCCGGGTGCTGTCGAGGATCTCGATGGGGCGGCCGAGCGCCTGCCCGATGCGGTCCATCTCCAGCTTGAACCCCTCCTCGGCCGCGACCAGCGACGCCCCCGTCGTCTTGATCTGCTCGGCGGCGGCTCGCGCGTCGGCGAGCGCCTCGGCCACCTCCCGGCGGATCGTGTTGGTCGCGAGGTCGTACCCCTCGATCGCGGCCCCGACTCGGGCGTCGGCGGTGTGGACCCGGGCGCGATTCCCGAACCCGAGGTTCTGGACCGTCCACACGGCGAGCACGTCGAAGTCGTTCCGGCCGCTCAACCCCTTGTAGTCGCTCCCGACGAACGTGCTGCCCCCGCTGAACTGCCCGTAGCTGTACCCGACGGACACGGTCGGCAGCCACGGCCGCACGCTCTCCTGCCGGCCCCGCACCTGCGCCTCGGCGATCTCGGCCGAGCGCGCGAACACCTCGGGCCGCGAGCGCAGTGCCGTGGCGATCAGGACTTCGGCGTCCGAGTCTTCGGGAACGAGGCGGAACGGCTGGACCGCGCCGCCGGGGGTGCGGAGCCGCGTCGCCGGGTCGAGGTTCAGCAGACCGCACAACTGCGCCGACGCGACCGCGACGTCTTCTTCGGCTCGTGCGACTTCCCGCCGAACGAGCTCGACGTGGGACTCGGCCCGGTTCGCGTCGGCTTCCCGGCCCTGGCCGGCCTTCGCGTGGACCCGCGTGAGCCGGGCGATCTCGGCGAAGTCGCGCTCGCCCCGGCGCAGGACGTCGATCCGGGCCTCGGCCCCGACCAGAGCGAGGTACGAGGCGGCCACTCGGAGCAGCGTGTTGTTCTGGACCGCGGCGGCCTCGGACGTGCGCACCGCGACCCGCTGCTTCGCCGCGAGCGGCTCGTAGGCCGCGTCGCCGAGGTGCGCGAACAGCCGCACCCCGGGGGCCACCGGGGAACTCGTGCCGATCGCCCCGGCCCCGCCCCCCAGGTACAGGCTCTGGAGGTTCACCTCGCGGTTGAACCCGGCGGCCGACAGGAACGCCCCGCGGTGCAGGCGCAGGTTCCCGCCGACGTTCACGCTCGGCAGGAGCAGCGACCGGGCCGCGAGTTGATCGGCGAGCGCCTCGACGACGACCTCGCGGGCCAGGTTGATCGCCGGGTTCTCGACCCCGGCGAGCCGCAGCGCGACGCCGAGGTCGATGGGGCTCGCGTCCGCGGCCGGCGTCGGGGCGGGCGGTTCGGGAGCTTCGACCGCCGACGCCTGAACGACGGCGGGCGACGGAACCACCGCGGCCTGCGGGGCGGGAGCGGGCACCGGGGCCGGGCGCGGCGGTTCAACGGTCTGGTACCCGGCCGCGAGTGCGGCAAGACCGAGCCACCTTCGGGGAAGGAGTCGCGTCACCGGGCGACCCTCCGGGTGAACGCGGCGGGCACGACCGACGGGAGTTGCGTGACGCGCGGCCCGACCGCCACCGGCGGGGCGACCGGCACCGGCCGGGCCAGCGCGTTCGCCGGCGGGCGACCGAGCGAAACCCAGAGCTGGAACTGCGCCCGGTTGTAGTCCACAATCGCGTCGAGGTACTCGTACCGCGACCGGGCCAGGAGTCTCATGCTGTCGATCACTTCGAGAGGGAGCCCTTGCCCGCCGCGGATGCGCTTCAGGTCCTCGTCGAACGCCTCGGTGCTCGCCCGCACGGCCCTCTCGGCGGCGTCGATCTGCTGGGCGCGGGCGAGCACCCGCGCATGCGACTCGGCCACCTGCGTCCGCACGAGGTTGATCGTGTCGAGTTCCCGCAGCCGCGACTGCCGCACCCGACTGTCCGTGGCTCGCACTAGCGCGACGTTCCCGACCCCGAGGTTGCGGAACGTCCAGAACACGGCGACGTCGAAGTCGGTGCGGTTGTCGAGGCTACTGAACCGCGGCGCGAGTTCCCGGGTGCCGTTCCCCGAGACGAACCCGGGCGGGTCGCTCACGAGGTTGCTCCCGCCGCCGAACCCACCGGCACTGAACCCGAGAACCATGGTCGGCGAGAACGGCAGCACCTTCGCGAGCGACAGTTCGTAGAGCGTCTCCCGCACCTCGGACCGGCGGGCCGCGAGCTCCGGGCGCTGGAGCAGCGCGATCGCGAGCAACTCCGCGAGCGGCACCGGGTCCGGCACCAGTGCCGCCGGGACCACCCAGCCCTCGATCGCCTTCAACCGGGTGGACGGGTCGAGGTTCAGGAGCTGGCACAACCGGGCCGACGCGGTGAGCGTGTCGGCCTCGGCCTGGGTCAGATCGGCGTCGCGCCGCTTGAGTTCGACCATTGCCCGGTCGGCGTCGGCCTGCCGCCCCTGGCGGGTCTTCGCGTACACCGCCGTGAGCCGCGCGAGTTCGGCCCCCTCGGCCCGGTTCTTGGTCGCGATCGCCCGGCGGCCCTCCGCGCGCAGCAAATCAGTGTACGCGAGACAGACGCGGAGGAGCACGTCGTTGCGGACCGCGTCGGCGACCGCGGCCGCCGTGGTGACGCGCTGGCGGGCCGAGAGGAACCCGAACCACCCGGCCCCGACGTTCAGGTTGTAGTTCAGGCCGGGAATGGTGACGGTGCCCGAGCCGACCGCACCGGCTCCGAGGCCGAGGTACAGTGAGTCGCGGTTCACCTTGAGGATATTGCCAGTGGACTGCTGGAGCGCGCCCTCGTGACCGTTGTAGTTCGTGCCGACGTTCAGGTTCGGCAGCACCTGCGCCGCGGCGAGTTGGCGGAGCGCGGTCGCCTCGACGACGCGCTGGCGGGCGAGCAGGAGTTCGGGGTTCTCGGCCCCCGCGAGGCGGAGGGCGGTGTCGAGGTCGATGGGCGCTTCGCCGGGGGCGAGGATGGTGCCCGGGGGCGGGTCGAACGCGGGCCGCGGCGCGGGGGCCTTCTCCCCGGCGTCGCCCGTGCCCGGAACCTGCGCCCCCGCGGGTGGCATCCCCGAGCCGCTCACCACGAGGGCAGTTCCGAGCGCCCCGCCCGCGAGCCGGAACCACAGCCGGTGCCTGGTGCTCATGACGACCTCCGATCCGCACGGCGTCGCCCGGGTGAGCAACCCCCGTAAGTGATCGGACCCGGACCGGTCGCGGAATCAGCGGAACCGGTCGGACGGGTAAGGTCATCGGCTCGCAGGTGGCCCTGATGTGAGCACGTTGGCGAAGTTCGGCGAAGATTCCGCCGGCGCGGTGCGCCGCGCACCCCTCCTTTGGGGATCGGCACCCGGTTGACGGGCTTGTTCCCAACCGTCGCGAACGACGTGCGGCCCGTCACCGCCGGTCCGCCTCCTGGGCGACGCGGACCGCGGCGAGCCGCCGCATGAGCGCGTACAGGTTCCGCCCCTCGGGCCAGAGCACCTCGGCGCCCGCCTCCATCTCGTCGCTGTGGGCTTCGTGGAACCGCCGTGCCGTGGCGTCCCGGCCCTGGTCGGCCATGTTGCTTGCGCGGCTCGCCCACTCGTTCCAGGGGTCGGCGCGGTCGGGCCAGCGCTCCACCGAGCGGTAAACTTTGCCCTCCCAGCCGGCGGTTGTCAGGAGCCGGACGGCCACGGCTTCGCGATGGAGTGCGGTTCCGACGCTGACGTAGGACGTGGTGTCCTCCTCGCCGGCGGGGATCACTTCGCGGGTCATCCAATCCCAACCGCGTTTCCGCTCGATGGGGGAAACAATGTCGCGGTCGCCCTGGCAGTCGGCCACAATGATGAGCGTCGGGCGGTCCTGCCGGTTCCGCTTACCGCGGATGCAACCGCCCCGCGACTTCGCCTCGATCACGCAACCGTTCGCCAGCCGCGCTCCGTCGGGTACGCTGCGGCCAGTCGCTGGTTGCCCTCGAGTTCCGCCTTGATCTGGGTCACGAAGTCCGTGGCCTGGTCGGCGGTGTCGCTAAGGATCACTATGAAGGGTTCCGTGCCTTGAACCGCACACCGCAGGGGGTGTATGAGCGTGCCCCAAGTGGACTTGGCGGAACCGCGTGGCGCGAGGCGGGCCGGGCGTGTTCCTCGCCGCTGTCGAAGTCGCCCGAGGTCGGCACACAGTTCGAGGTGGAACCGCGACGGCGGCTTCTTCAGGAAGTCTTGACCATTGAAGGGGTTTCGCAGACCATTGATCTCGAGCGGTTGGTGGACGCCGGCGCGGGTGCGGACGGCTTGAGGTTGACGATTCGTGACTACAAACCCGGGGCCGTGCTCGGTAGCGTCACCGTGCCGGCGGACGCGCTGACGGCCGTACTGACAGAGCAACCGCGGGGGCCCGCAAGTCCCTTCGGGCGTGGGAGCGCCCGAGGTCGAGGTGCGGCGCAACGAGGTGCCGCCCTCGATCGGTGGCGCGGACGCCGCCGTCGGCTTGGACCACCTCATGGACGCGATCGCAGACGCCCTCGCGTCCTGATGCACGGCCCGGCGGGTTACCCGCCCATTGCCATCCGCACCACGCCGGGCGAATCGCCCCTCGATCCCCCGATGGAAAGAACGAAGCGGCCCTGGCACAGTGCCGGGGCCGCTTCGCCGGGCGCAGCCCGAAGAATCTCAGTCGGCGGGCTGAAGCGTGCCACTTAGCGGGCTTCGGCGGGCACCCGGTGTGGGCTAATTCGACCCGTCGGGGTTGCCGCCCGTCCGCTTGCGGTGGCCGCCGCGGCCGGAGTCGGTCTTCTGGCCCGGGGTGTGGTTCTCCTGCCGCTCCTCCTTCTCCTCGCGGGCGTGGCCCTTGTCGCCCTTCTCGTTCTAGGGGTTGTCCTTCTTCTCCTCAGGCATGGCGCCCTCGCGTTGGTACGCCCACGCACACGTGGGCATCTGGTCCACCAGCGTTACCGCAACGGCCGTGCCAGGGGGCTTCGGAGGCGACGGTCCGCATCCAGAACTGCCCCATGCCCTCGACGAACGACAGGGCCGTCAACATCGTCGGTACCAGGACCAGTTCGACCCACTTGCCCGAGCGGGTCGTGCGGGACAGGACGGCGAAGCCGAAGGGTGCGGTGTAGGGTCGGGGCGGGCGTCTCACAAGGGCTCCCTGCCCTGGCCGCCTTGTCGGCCCCCGCGAGCGTCAGGATGGTTCGGCGGATGTGTTCGGGCAGCTCGCCCCACGACTCAACAACGAGGGTCAGGGCGGGTTCGTAAATCCGGATTTGCCGGTGCGGCGGAATGACCGGGATTTCTTGGAGCCGGCGTGCCAACACCTTCCGCCTCCGGAACCGAAGGTTACAGGTAGCCGAGGGTTACAGGTTCAATTCCTGCCGGGCATACTCGAAGAGCAAGCGTTTGGTGAATGGTGCAGAGCTGAATGCACCAAACCCCGCCCCGGTTGATATGACAGGCGGGATGCACACGCACGTGCCCGACAACGCGGCGTTCTTCACCCGCCCCTACGTGTGCTTCCTCTCCGGTCGGTTCTTCGCGGTCCTCGCCAGCACGTCGCAGGGGGTGCTGATCGCGTGGGAGGTCTACGAGACGGCCCGGCAGAGCATGTCGGTCGCCGAGGCGTCGCTGGTGGTGGGGATGATCGGCCTCGCCAAGTTCCTGCCGCTGGTGGCCCTGGCCCTCGTCGCCGGGGAGACCGCGGACCGGTACGACCGCCGGCCCATTCTGCGGCTGTGCTACCTGGCCCAACTCGTCACCGCCGTCGGGCTGGCGGTGCGCTCGGGGCTCGGGGGCGGGCTGTGGCAGATCTTCGCGCTCGCGGCCCTGTTCGGGTGCGCGCGGGCGTTCTTCCAGCCGACCGTGAGCGCCCTCGGCCCGATGCTCGTGCCGGCGCACCTGCTGCCCCGCGCCATCGCCACGAACTCGCTCGTCTCGCAGGTCGCGAACATCAGCGGCCCGGCCCTCGGGGGCGTCCTCTGCGCCGCTTCCCCGGCGGCCGGGTACGCCGTGTGCGTGGGGCTCTACGCCGCGGCCGTCCTGTGCGTGTCGCTGATCCGGGCGGACACGCGGCCGGCGTTCGAGCCGGGGCGGTCGCGGGCCGCCCAGATCCGCGAGGGGCTGGGCTACGTGTGGGGGAACAAGCTGGTCCTGGGGGCGATCTCCCTCGACATGTTCGCCGTGATGCTCGGGGGCGTCACCGGCCTGCTGCCCGTGTTCGCCCGCGACGTGCTGCACGTCGGCCCGGAGGGGTTCGGGGTGCTGCGGGGCGCGCCGGCCATCGGCGCGCTGCTCACCGCCGGTCTGCTGTCCGTCCGGCCGGCCCGCACCCGCGTCGGCGTGAAGATGCTCGCCGCCGTGGCGGTGTTCGGCCTGATGACGCTGGTGTTCGCCTACTCCCGGTGGTTCCCGCTGTCGGTGGCGTGCCTGGCCGTGCTGGGGGCCGCGGACATGGTGTCGGTGTTCACGCGGCAGAGCCTCGTGCAGATCGCGACGCCCGACCGGATGCGCGGCCGCGTGTCCGCGGTGTCGACGCTGTTCATCGGGGCGTCGAACGAGTTGGGCGAGGTCGAGAGCGGGATCGCCGCACGGTTCCTAGGGCCGATCGGGGCCGCGGCGTTCGGCGGGTACGGCTCGCTCGCGGTGACCGGCCTGTGGGCGTGGCTGTTCCCGACGCTCAGGAGGGCGGACCGGCTGGACGGGTCCCCGGAGCGGTGACCGGCTCGCCGGTTGGCCGGGCGGGGCCACCCGCCGGGGCCCCGCCCACCAACGGGACGAGCGGCGGCACCAGGAGCGAGCCAGTCGGACCGCGCCCCCGTGCGTCGCCGCGATCCGGCGGGGGCGGCACACGCGGCCACTGCAAACAACCCTGCCCTTCCGTACCACAACGGTGACCGGTCCCCCCGCTCCCGTTCTCTCACGGAGACTTCCAATGCACGCACTCGTTGCCGCCTCGGTGCTCGTACTCGCCCAGGCCCCGGCAAAGCCGGCCGCGTGGGACGCCGCCCCGCGGACCCAGGAGTACGGCTGGATGTCCGTCGCCACCTGGAAGAAGATGCACGCCGACCACGTCGCCCGCACCAAGAAGGGCGGCGTGGACGTCGTGTTCATCGGCGACTCGATCACCCAGGGGTGGGGCGGGGCCGGCGCGCCGGTGTGGAAGAAGAAGTACGACCCGCTCAACGCCGCCAACTACGGCATCGGCGGCGACACCACCCGCGAGGTGCTCTACCGGCTCAACGACGGGGTGCTCGACGGGCTCAAGCCAAAGGCGGTCGTCCTCATGATCGGCACGAACAACTTCGGGCTGGCCGGCGACTCGGCCGCGGACGTGGCGAAGGGGGTCGGGGCGGTCGTCGAATCGGTCCGCAAGAAGGCCCCGGACGCGAAGGTCCTGGTGCTCGGCATCTTCCCCCGCGACAAGGCCGCGGACACCGGCATGCGCAAGAAGATCGCCGAGACGAACGAGGCGCTCGCGAAGTTCGCCGACGGGAAGACCGTCGTGTACCTGGACATCGGCAAGAAGTTCCTGGCGGCCGACGGCACCCTGCCCGCCGACGTGATGCCCGACGCGCTGCACCTGTCCGAGAAGGGCTACGGCATCTGGGCCGACGCCATCGACGAGGAGCTTCAAAAGCTGCTGAAGTGAGAGGGCCGCGAGGAGTGTTGCGAGCGGCGGTCGTAAGAGATCGGGCCACGTCCCCACTCTCTTACAACCGCCGCTCACGTCGTGTACCCCGGGCGAGCCGCACGCGATTACGGCCGGCCGGGGAACCCGGGGATTACGGGCCGCGTTGGGTTGGGGAACGACGGGGGGTTGGGGAACAACGGCCGCGGGTTGGCCGGGAACCCCGGGATCGTGGGGAACGATGGCGGGCCGATCGGTCGGATCGGCATGATCGGCTGGATCGGGGGAATGGTGGGGAACGACGGAAACGACCGCCCCGGGAAGGCCGGGAACGACCGCCCCGGGAAGGCCGGGATGGTCGGCGGGTTGGGCATCGCGAACGGCGAGACGGGCACACGGGTGGGCGGTCCGACCGGCCTCACCGGGTCCGTCTCCTCGGGCTCCGTCGTCACCCCCAGGGCCACCGGGTCGGCCCCCTTTGGGGTCTGGAGGGGAGCGGCACGCAGGCGACTCGCGCCGGCCGCCCCCGCCCCGCCCTCGGGCACGGCCTGGACGTACAATTCGCCGTCGGCGGTCGTCAGGGTGAGGTCGGCGGCGGCCACCCCGCCGTCCACCTTGAGGTCGACGGTCCGGACCCCCTTGTGCTGGGCGAGCGGGAGCCCGGCCTTCGGCTTCTCGCCGTTCGGCGGCACGACGAGGTAGTGAAGGGTGACCCCGCGGACGGCGGCACCCGGGTCGACCAGGCCCGCCTCGGCCTTGACCGCCAGTTTCCCTTCCCCGGCACTCCTCGCGAGCAGGTGGACCCCGCCGACCCGCCCCTTCATGACCTTCCCCAGTTCGGCCGAGGGCACGGCGAACCCAATGCCCTGACTGTTCTTCAACGTGGCCACCGCGACGCCGACCAGGCGGCCCTTGGCGTCCACCACCGGGCCGCCGCTGTTCCCCGGGTTCAGCGCCCCGTTGATCTGTACGACGAGCAGGTCGCCGTTCTCGTCGTTCCGCAGGCTGGACACCGAGCCCTTCCCCACGGTCACGTTCGGGTTCCCGTTCCCGGTCGCGAGCGCCTCGCCGAACGGGAACCCGAACGTGTAGACCGACATGGTCTCGACGAGTTCGACCGGGGTCGCGGTGTCGATCGGGGCGGGTGGGTCCTTGAGGCCCGTCACCCGGAGGACCGCCAGGTCGAAGAAGGGGTCGGCCGCGAGCACCTCCGCCCTCGCGGACACCTCGGCCCGGGTGCCGCTGTCGAACACCGCGGTGACGGTCGGAACCTTGAGGCTCCGGACCAGTTCGGTCGGGCTGAGCCGGCGCTTCTCGTTCTCGGGCAGCGCCACGACGTGGTGGTTGGTGGCGACGAGGACCGAGTCCTTGTCCGCGGCGACGACGAAGCCCGAGCCGGTGGCCTTCCACCCGGCCCCCTCGACGCGGACGAACACGGTCGCCCGCTTGAGGGCCGTCACCGTGGCCGGCGAGATGCCGTCGTCCGCCCGGAGGTGCGCGGGCACAAGGAGGAACCACGCGGCCAGGGCAGACAAGCGTACCATGTGCGACCTCGGCGGCTCTCGTCGGTCAAGTTCTCGTCCTCATGAAACGGCGGCGCGAGCCCTGTGTCAACGCTTTTCGGCCGCCCCGGCCCGAACGCCCGAACGGTGGGCCCCGTTCGGCGTCCCCCGCCGGGGTCACTTCGCCAGCGAGAAGCACGTGAGTTCCTTGTCGTTGCGGACGAAGACGCACTTGTCGGCGAACGCGGGGTGCATCCACACCACCTTGCGGCCGTTGCCGGCCATCACGTTCGTCGGGTCGATCAGGTGCGCCCGGCTCAGCTCCTCGTACCCCTTCGGGCTCAGCTTCGCGACGATCAGGTCGCCCTGCTCGTTGAACAGGAAGTACCGGTCCTCGTGCTTGACCAGAAAGGCGTTGCTCCACCGCTCGGTCGTGGCGGGCTCGTCGCCGGCCGCCACTTTAGCGGGCGTGAGCGCGCCGCGGGTCGCCTTCATCGTCTCCCACACGCGCTCGCCGGTGGCCGTCTTGATGCACCGCAACTGTCCGTAGCTGCACACGCCGTAGGTGTGGTCGCCGTCGACCACGGGCGTCGGCATGATCGAGCTGAGGTCGGTGGTCTGGGCCGGCATCTCGCCACGGGCCTTGCTCTTCCAGGCGATCGTCGCCTTGTCCGCGGTCACGTTGAGCAGCATCGAGCCGTTGTAGAACGACGTGACGAAGAGCTGGTCGCCGACCTTCCGCGGCATCGGGGCGGTGAGAGCGTACTTCGCCTCGAAGTCGACGCGCCAGATCCGCTTGCCGGTGTCGGGGTCGAGGCCGAGCACGGCCCTGGTGTGCCACACGATGAGCTGGCGCGTGCCGCCGAACTCGTAGATCACCGGCGGGCAGTACCCGAAGTCGCCCGAGCAGCTCTCCGCGGCCCACAGTTGCTTGCCGGTCTTCTTGTCGAACGCGACCACGAGCCGCGACTCGGTGCCGCCGACCAGACAGATGAGCTTGTCGCCGTCCACGAGCGGGTGCGCCGCGAACCCCCACACGGGCAGCGCCGCGTCGTAGTCCTGGATGAAGTTCTTCGACCACACGGGCTTGCCGGTCGCGACGTCGAGGCAGACGAGGTGCCCCATCGCGCCGAGCGCGTAGACGCGGTCGCCGTCGACTGTCGGCGTACACCGCGGGCCGGCGGCGTAGCTGATCGTGTACTCGACCGGGTACTCGTGCTTCCAGAGTTCCTTGCCGGTCTTCTCGTCGAGGCACAGCACCCGCTCGTTGGCTGGGACGCGGACGTTCTTGGCGAACCCGCTGTCGGGGAGCTTCGCGCCGGCGGCCGGGACGAGGTCGGTGACGAACACCTTCCCCTGGGTGACTGCCGGCCCGGAGTACCCGACGCCGACCGGGACGCGCCACAGCGCCTTCGGGCCGCCGGCCGGGAGCGTCTCGACCACCCCGGCCTCGCGCCACACGCCGTCGCGCTTCGGCCCGAGCCACTGCGGCCAGTCGTCGGCCGGGAGTGCGGCCGCGAACGAGGCGAACACGAGAGTCGCGAGAGAGTAACGCATGAGAACTCCTCAACGGCACCGGTCCGGGGGCGCGCCGCGAACCGACGGTTTTAGCCCCCGGAGGGGGCGGCAGTTCGTAGCCCGGGGTGTGAACCCCGGGTCCGGGGTGCAAATCACAGGTCCATCGTGCGAACCACGGGTCCGGCTCCGAGGACAGACCATACCGGCGAGACCGGTCCGGCTTTCGGTCCGTTGAAGGGGCACCGGCGTTGTCTTAAAGTAACGTAACGGTTGGCGTGCCGCACGCGCCCACTCCCGAGCGAGACGCGAGACATGTTCGAAGGCATCACCCGCGGGCTGAGCGACGCATTCAAGAAGCTCCGCGGCCGCGGCCGGCTCACCCCCGAGAACGTCCGGGAGGGTCTGCGCGAGGTCCGCCGCGCGTTCCTCGAGGCCGACGTCAACTTCAACGTCCTCAACGACTTCATCGCCCGCGTCGAGGCCAAGTCGCTCGGACAGGACGTGCTCGCGCGCGTCGATCCGTCGGAGCAGATCGTCAAGATCGTCTACGAGGAACTGTGCCTGCTCATGGGGCCGGTGGACCCCAAGATCCCGCAGCGGGCCGACCGCCCGGCGGTCATCATGCTGTGCGGGCTCCAGGGGTCGGGCAAGACGACGACCGCCGCGAAGCTCGCGCTGACGCTCCAGGCCAAGGGCCGCAAGCCGCTCCTCGCGGCGGCCGACCTGCAGCGCCCGGGGGCCGTCGAGCAGCTCCAGACGCTCGGCGAGCAGATCGGCGTGCCGGTCTACAGCGAGAAGACGAACCCGGTCGACGTGTGCCGCAACGCCGTCGCGCAGGCGAAGCGCACGCTGTGCGACATCGTCATCCTCGACACCGCCGGCCGGCTCCAGATCGACACGGAGCTGATGGACGAGCTGAAACGGATCGACAAGCTCGTGAAGCCCGACGAGTGCTACCTCGTCGTCGACGCGATGATCGGCCAGGAAGCCGCGAACGTCGCCAAGGCGTTCAACGACGCGCTCGAACTCAACGCCTGCATCCTCACCAAGCTCGACGGCGACGCCCGCGGCGGCGCGGCGCTCTCCATCAAGGGCGTGACGGGCGTGCCGATCAAGTTCGTCGGCGTCGGCGAGAAGGTCGACAAGCTCGAAGACTTCATCCCCGAGCGCATGGCCGGGCGCATCCTCGGCCAGGGCGACCTGATGGGGATCGTGGAGAAGATCCAGACGATCCAGCAGGACATCGGCGAAGAGGAGATGAAGAAGCAGCAGGAGGCGCTGCAGAAGGGGAACTTCACGCTGGAGATGTTCCGCGAGCAGTTCAAGATGATCGCGAAGATGGGCATGAAGGACATGATCTCGAAGATGCCCGGGATGTCCGACATGATCCCCGAGGGCGAGGACCCCGAGCAGGCGCTCAAGCGGGTGCAGGGGATGATCGACTCGATGACGAAGCAGGAGAAGGCCGACCCGGACACGATCGACACGCCCCGCCGCCGCCGGATCGCCCGCGGGGCCGGGGTCGAGCCGCACGAGGTGAACCAGTTCCTCAAGCAGTTCGACCAGGTCCGCGGGTTGATGAAGCAGATGGCCACGATGAGCATGTGGCAGCGGCTCAAGATGGTGACCGGCCTGGGCAAGGCCGGCGCGTTCATGCCGGGCGGCATGGACCAGTTCAAGACCAAGGGCGACACCGGCCACCGCAAGACCGCCAAGGAGCGCGCCGAGGAGCGGAAGAAGAAAAAGAAGAAGCGGTGAGATAGAAGAAGAGAGTGATCCACAGATTACGCAGAAGACACAGATTTTCAGACAGAGGACAGAGGACAGAACGGCATGCTGCTGGGTCCGACTGGTCTTTGTCTTCTGCCCTCTGGTTTCTTGTCTCTGAAATCTGTGTCTTCTGCGTAATCTGTGGATAAATCTCTTCTGTTCCGCTGTCTGAAGGTTTGCGTCCATCTGTGTAATCTGCGGATCAACCTGCGTTCCTCCGATCTGCGAGTCGGGCGCGCTTTCTGGCGCCTCGCAGCACGACTTCGGCCAGCAAATCTGATACGATCCACCCGGTCGCTCCGTCCCGCACGGCTCCCGGTCGATGGCGAAGGACTCCCCGCACCGCCGCTCGCTCCCGCTCGCCCCACTACTCGCGCAGTACCGGGCCGCTACCGACCCGCGCGCCGATCACTCCGCCCCTCGTCTCGCTGACCCCGACACGCAACCTGACGACGCCCTCGCCGACGCGCTCACCCGGGTCGCGGCGAGCGCGGTTCCGGTCGCGTTCCACCCCGGCACCGTCGGCCGCGAGGTGCGGTTCCTCCGGCACGCGCTCGCGCACCTGTTCCGCGGGTCCGACCCGCTCGCGGATCGCCTCGGCCGGTGCGTCACGCCCGGCGAGCCGTACCACGTCCCCGGGCTCGGGCCGGGCTTCTGGGCGGCCGTCGTGCTGGCCGGCGACTTGGCCCCGCTGTGGTGCCCGGCGGCCGAGCGCGGCCTGCGGGCGCTCGGCCTGTTCCCCGAGAACCTGCACAGCCCCGCCGAGCGGTTCGCCGCCACGGTCGCCGGGTACGCGCGGGTGAGTGAGGCCGCCGAGGACCTCACGCCGGCGCAGGTGTCGGACTTCCTCGAACGGGTCTCGCGCACGAACGGCCGCGAGTTGCCCCCCGCCGCGGCCGGCCCCGCATCGTTTGCTTGGGGCGTCGGGGCGGACGCGATCCAGCAGGCGGTGCGCGAGGTGCGCGTGCGGCACCCGCTGAAGAAGCGGCTCCGCGAAGCGCCCGCGGGTGTCCTCGAAGCGGTCAGCCGGTTCGTGGCCGAGTCACGCGACGGGAACTACGGGGCGGCCTTCGCTGCGTTCCGCTGCGCGTACCCCGACGCTGCCTGGGAAACCGCCCTGCCCCTTCTCGACGATGCGTACTCCCCCGCCCTTCCCCTCGTCGAACGTGCGATTCTGTGGTGCGAGGTCGCGGCCGTGCTGGGCGACACGTTCCGGGTCCACCCGCTCGAGCTTGCCGACGTGGTCGCCGCGGCCGGACAACCGGCCCCCGAGCCGGAGCCCGCCGGGTTCCGCGGGTTCTGCACCGACACGTTCCGGTTCCTGGGCGACCTCACGGCCGGAAACACCCGCGACTGGATGGCCGCGAACCACGACCGCTACCAGTTCGCGCTCCGCGAGCCGCTCGTCGAGCTGTGCGAGGCGGTCGCCGAGCGGTACGTGCGACCGGTGCTGAACCGCGAGCACGGGTGGGACCTGGAGTGCGACGCACGCACCGGCCGCGCGCTCACCAGCATTTGCAAGAACGACTTCGGCCGCGGGTCACCGTACCAGCCCGTTCAGTGGGTGACGTTCTACCGCAAGAGCCGCGCGAACAAGCGGGCCGACGCGCAGTTTTTCGTGCGGGTCGCGGCCGACGGGGTGCGGTACGGGTTCCACCTGGGCCGCACCGCCCGCGACGCCGGCGGGCAGTTCCGCAAGGCGGTGCAGGAGCACGGCGAGGCGGTGTTCCGCGCGCTCGCTCCCGGCCGGCTCCTCGGCGGCTGCCGGTTCTGGGCCGGCGACGACCTCGCACAGGAAGTGGCCGTGCGAACCCCGGCTGACCTGCGGGCGTGGGCGACGCACAAGACCGTCGCCGCGGGCGTGCATCGCGCGCCGGCCGATCCCGCGCTGCGGGGTGACGACCTTCCCGGGGAGGTGCTGCTGACGTTCGACCGGCTCCTGCCGCTGTTCGCGTGCGCCGCCGACGCCGACCCGCTCGCGCTGCTCCGGCACCGCGCCGGCGCGCCCGACGCCCCGGCCGCCTACGACCCGGCCACGTTCCACCGCGAGACGTTCCTCTCCGACGTGTGGCTCGACCGCGTCCTCGGCCTGCTCCGCCTCAAGAAGCAACTCGTGCTCCAGGGCGTGCCGGGCACCGGGAAGACGCACGTCGCCCGGTGCCTCGCGCGGCTGCTCACGCACGACCGCCCGGGGTGCGTGCGGCTCGTGCAGTTCCACCCGGCGTACAGCTACGAGGAGTTCGTCGAGGGGATCCGCGTGCGGACCGCCGAGGCCGACGGGCGGAGCGAGGTGACGTACCCGGTCGAGGACGGCGTGCTGGCCGAGTTCGCCGCACAGGCCGCCGCGCGCCCGAGCGAGCCGCACGTCCTCGTCGTGGACGAGCTGAACCGCGGGAACCTGCCCCGCATCTTCGGCGAGCTGCTGTTCTTGTTGGAGTACCGCGACCAGGCGCTCACGCTGCCGTACTCGAAGCGGGCGTTCCGGCTCCCGGAGAACCTGTTCCTGCTCGCGACGATGAACCCGCTCGACCGCTCGGCGGTGGCGCTCGACCAGGCGCTCCGCCGCCGGTTCTCGTTCGTGGACATGCCGGCCGACCCGGCGCTCCTCTCGCGGTGGTACGCGGAGCACCCGCCGGCCGACGCCGACGAGACGTTCGGCCCGCGGGCGGTGCGGCTGTTCGAGGAGCTGAACGACCGGCTCGCCCGCGACCTCGGCCCGGGGCGGCACGTCGGCCACAGCTTCTTCATGGTGCCGGACCTGACCCGCGAGAAGCTGAGCGCCGTGTGGGACCACCACGTCCGCCCGCTGCTGCTCGACTACCTCGGGGGCCGCGAGGACCGGCTCAAGGACTACACGCCCGACCGCCTGCTCGGCGACCGCCCGGCCCGCCGCGCAAGGCCCGTACCCAACTCGTGAGGACCGCCCGAAATGCGCGACAAGAAGGTGCTGATCTGCGTGCTCGCCGTTGCCGTCGGGGTGTTCGGGAGCCTCGGGTGGATCGTGGCCGAGCGCGAGTGGGAGCGCCGCACGGGCGAGCGCGACTTGGCCGCCGCGGTCGCCGAGCGGGACGCCGCCGACCCGAACTGGCGGTGGGACAAGCTCCCCGCCGCCCGCCCGGCGCTGCCGCCCGGTCAGAACGGCACCGAACTGGCCAAGGACGTTCTGGCCGACCTGCCCGGCGACTGGGCCGAGGAGCCGGAGCAGAAGCGGGTGCTCAAGGAGGTCGCCGCGCTGCCGCCCAACGCCGCGCCCCCGGAGCGGACCCTTGAAGCGGCCCGACGGTTGGTGACGAAGGCCGGGCCGTCGGTCGCGGTCGCCCGGAAGTTCAAGGACCGCCCGACCGGTGCCCGCGACCCCGCGGGCTTCCCCAAGCCGCCCGCCGCGGACGGGGCCGACGTCCGCGACACCGCACTCACCATCCTCCAACTCGACTCGCTCCTCGCCGACGACCGCGGCGACCCGGACCGCGTCGCGGCGAACGTCCTGGCGGCGCTCAACGTCTCGCGGTCGATCGGGGCGGACCCGTTCTTCCAGTACCAATTGTTGCGGGTCCGCCTCCGGGCGACCGCGACGGCGCAGCTCGAACGCGCGCTGGCCAGCAGCCACCTGGGCAACAGCCTGGACCGGCTCCAGGCCGCGTGGGCGGCCGACGCCGAGGAGCCGCTGCTGCGGTACGCCATCGTCGGCGAGCGCGCGTACTACTCCGACCTGACCGACCGGCTGGTGCGGGGCGAACCCGTACTCGATGAGGCGAAGCAGGCAGGCGCGGAGGAGTCGGCGGCGCGGCTCGTGTCGTGGCGGCAGCGGTCGGCGATCCCCGGCGACCACGCGACGTTCCTCAACTGGACGGGCAAGGCCGCGGAGGCCGCCCGGCTCCCGGCCGAGGAGCAGCCCGCCGCGTTCAAGGGGCTGCCGGTGGTGCCGCAGACGCGGGAGTACGCGCTCGCGCACCCGCGGGCCGCCGCCGTGCTGGCCGAGGCCCCGAAGTTCTGGGCGAGTACCGCTCTGATGCGGTGCGCGGCGACGGGGATCGCGTGCGAGCGGTTCCGCCTGGCCCGGGGCCAGTGGCCCGACGCGCTCGCGGCCCTGTGCCCCGAGTTCCTGCCGGCCGTGCCGCTCGACCCGTTCGACGGCCAGCCGCTGAAGTACACGAGGCGGCCCGACGGCGTCACCGTCCACGCGGCCGGCCCGAGCGGCGAGATCGCGTTCCGCCTGTGGAACCCCGACGCCCGCCCCAAGCCCGCGAAGACCGGGACCAAGCCGTGACGCGGCCCACGGTACACCTCGTCGAGCGGCGGGCGCGGCGGGTGCGGTTGCCGCGGGGGGACGTCGAGTTCCTCCTCACGAACGCCCGGCACGTCCTCGACGTGGTGCCCGCGTTCCGGCGGGGCGTGTACCGGCTCGCCCCGCGGGGGTACGTCGGCTGGCTCGACACCCCCACCCTTCGCGTCGCCATCGCGCCGAAGGTGCCGTGGCCCACCGTGCGGATGCTCCTCGGGGTGCCCCACGCCGCGCACGAGGGCGGGAGCGAGGTCGAGCCCGGCGGCGGGCTGCTTGACGCGCTCGCCCGCGAGTTCGCGGCGCGCCTGCGGGCGACGACCCTCGTCGCCGGCTACCACGACACCGACACCGTCTCGCCGTACCTCCGCGGCAAGTTCCGCATCGCCGACCACCTCCGCGACGCGGCCGCCCGCGCGTTCCCCGACCGGTTCCACGTCACCGAGTCCGTGCTCGACCTCGACACGCCGTGGAACCGCGTCCCGCGGGCGGTTGCCGAGGCGCTCCTCGCGAACCCGGCACTCGCGGCGAACACGCGAATCGAATTGCGGGACGCGGCCCTCTCACTTGAGGGCGTTCCCGCCGCACCGCTCACCGACGCCGACTTTGCCGCGGCCGACGCCGAGCCGCGGGCCGCCCACTACCGGCCGCTCCTCGACCTGTGCCGCACGCTGCACGACGGGTTCGCGGCCGCCCGACTGCCCGGCAGCGGTGCCGGGGCGTTCCTGGCCGACCTGTCGCGGGCGTTCGAGCGCTGGATCGCCTGCGGGCTGGCCGACGAACTCGCCGCACGGCCGAATTGGTCGGTCGAGGAACAGCCCGCGTTCCCGGTCGGCCCGACCGTGTTGCAACCCGACGTCGTCGTTCGGAACCGGGGAAGCGCCCGTGTGGTGCTCGACGCGAAATGGAAGGCACCCGGCCCGACCCCGGACGCGGAAGACCTGCACCAGGTGCTCGCGTACGCGGTCGCCACAGGGGCGCGGCACGTCGCGCTGGTCTACCCCGGCCGCCGGTTTGCCCGCCGCACGTTCGCGGTGCCGGGGAGTGGCGTCGCGGTGTCACTCGTCCGCGTGTGCGTGGTCGGCACCGGCGAGGAGTGCCGCCGGTCGCTCGCCCGACTGGGCCGAATCGGACGCAAACCCCACTTTCCCCGGGGGCTCTGACGAATTTTCCGGGCGTAGGGGCGGAAGGTGAAGGTGACGTGAAACAGAGCGTGGGAACCGGGGGTGGGGTCTTGCGGGGCGGAAAAAGCGAGGGGTATGATGTAAGAGGGTCTGAACCTTGTCGCCCGCCCGCGCCTCTCCTATGCACGAGCCGACCGCACCCCGCGGCCGGCGACCTGACCGCTTCCTCCCGACACGAAAGGCCGCGAAGCTATGAATGTCGGTATGCACTCGGCCTTGGACGCGAGCGTGCTGGTGCTGAACAAGACGTTCGTCGCCGTCCACGTGGTCTCCGTCCGCCGAGCGTTCTGCCTCCTGTGCAAGGACCTGGCCGAGGTCGTGAGCCTCGACGACGGCCAGTTCACGACCTACGACTTCGCGTCGTGGGCCGAGCTGAGCGCCTTCCGGGCCGCGGAGTTTCGTCGGGACGAGGACGACTGGGTGCGGACCCCCACCGCTGAGATCCAGGCCCCCCGGGTCGTCCGGCTGCTGGAGTACGACAAGTTCCCGAAGCAGACGGTGAAGTTCAACCGGCGGAACCTGTTCGCCCGGGACCACAACCAGTGCCAGTACTGCGGGAAGAAGTTCCCGACCAGCGAGCTGAGCCTGGACCACGTCACCCCGAGGAGCCAGGGCGGCGGGACCACGTGGGACAACATCGTGTGCGCGTGCGTGGACTGCAACGTCCGCAAGGGCGGTCGCACCCCGCGGCAGGCGAACATGACGCTGATCCGCAAGCCGGAGAAGCCGAAGCGGAGCCCGCTGCTCAACCTCAAGTTGACGCAGAAGAAGTACTCGTCGTGGCAGTCGTTCATCGACAACGCCTACTGGAACGTCGAGCTGAAGTGAAAACGCCAGAGGCCCACCCGTCGCGACGGGTGGGCCTCTCCGCTTACCAGGGTTCGCCGACCGCACCTTGTCAGATGCGGTCGAGCGAGTCGAGCCACGCGATGAAGTCGGTGAACGTGGGCGGGTCGAAGTACTCCTTGCCGCTCTCCTTCATCTCGCGGTAGATCACCGGGAACCGCCGCTCGGTGAGCAGGTCCTTGCTCTCGCGGATGTCCTTGATGAGCGGGTCCTTGTCGCCGCCCGAGATGAAGAACGACAGCGGCTGGTTCGCGACGTTGTCCTTCGGGTTGGTGCCGAGGACCGCGCCGACCGTGCCGACCCCGCGGAACACGTCGCGGGCGTTGAACCCGACGTAGAACGCCATCTGCCCGCCGTTCCCCTGGCCGTGGGCGACGACGCGGCTGCGGTCGATGGTGTACTGGCCCAGGACCGCCTTCACGTCCTGCATCACCACCTCGGTCTCGCTCGGCACCCACCCGTCCTTGCCGCCCGACTTCGGCCCGACGAGGATGAAGTTCCGGTCCTCGCACACGTCGCGGAACGTGCGGGACACCTGTTTCCCGTCCTTCGTCGCCTCGCTCGTGTCGTGGAACCACACGATCACGCCGTACGACCTGCCCGCGTCGTAGTTGTCGGGGACGTACACCCAGTACTCGCGGCCGAGCCCCTCGTTCATCCGCTTCAGGAGCCCTGTCTCGACCTTCGGCTTGTCCTTTTCGTCCTTCTTCGGCTCGTCCTTCTTGGGCTCGTCCTTCTTCTCGTCCTCGGCGCTGGCGTCGCCCGCCCCGCACTCGCCGCCGAACGGGTCCTTCGGCTCCCTGTCCTTCGGCTTGGGCGGCGCCGCACCGCCGGCCTTCCCCTTCGACGACGGGAGCGGCACGGCGTCGGGCAGCGCGTCGGGTGCGGGGACGAGCTTGGCCGTCACGGTGTCGGTCTTGCCGCCGTCCTTCCGCTTCACCTCGACCTTGACCTCGGTGCCCGGGGTCAATCTCTGGAGCGCCCCGATCAGCGCGTTGCGGTTCGCGACCGGGCTGAGCGCCGGGGCGGCCGCGGGGCCGAGCTTCGTGATCCGGTCGCCGACCTTGATCCCCGCGGCCTCGGCCGGGCTCTTCGGGTACACGTACCGCACCTCGACGCCGGGTTCCGCGTCGTCCCGCATCGGGAGCACGCCGAGGAACGCGCTGACGTAGGCGGTGGACGTGCCGACGAGCTTGACGCCCTTGAACTCCTGCTCCTTGTCGCCGCGGGCGATCTTGATCGCGATCTCGTCGCCATCGTACTTCGGCCCGAGGACGTGCTGGAGGGTCGAGAAGTTAGGGATCTTCTTGCCGTCCACTTCGAGGATCTTGTCGCCGACCTGGATGCCGGCGCGGGCCGCGGCCGAGTCGGGCTGGACAGCGCCGATGACCGGCGGGGCGTTGTAGGCGTCAGTGCCCTGCGGGTTGATCCCGAGCAGGCCGCGCTTCAAGTCCTTACCCTGCTTGAGCCGCGGGAGGGCGGCGAAGACGTCTTCGAGCGGCACGGCGAACCCGATGCCGCCGTCGTACACGTCCACGCCGGCCGTCTCGCCCTCGGCCCGGTTCGAGGCCGGTACGATCACGCCCAGCACCTGCCCGTTGAGCGCGACGAGCGGGCCGCCGTAGTTCACCGGCGAGGTCTTCGCGTCGGTCTGGACCGCCTTGCCCCAGATGCGGTTGGTCGCGCTGACGATGCCGACGCTCATGGACGGCGGGTGCTCGGCGTCCGGGTCAGACGTGCGACCCAGCGCCAGCGACCACTGGCCGATGTCGATCCCGGCCTTCGGGAACGCCTCGGGCACCGGCAGCCCCTTGGCGTCGATCTTCAGGAGGGTGAGCATCCGCGTCTGGTCGGTGGCGACGACGGTGGCGACGAACCGCTGCGGGCGGCCCGGGACGGTGACGGTGATGCCGGTCGGCTTGTTGGCGAAGTTGAAGCTGCTGGTGACGACGAACCCGTCCGCGTCCACAATGAGGCCGGTGGTCGGGCCGGTCCCCTTGCGGATGCCGTTCTCGCCGCCCGGCCCCTTCTTGCCGGCCCCGACGACCTCGGCCCCGCCGGTCGTGTCGATCTTCACCACGGCCGGCGCGACCTTCGCCGACGCCGCCTTCATGGCCCTCTCGGTGGCCTCGTTGACGTCCGCGGCCCGCCCCCCGGGTGCCGAAAGCACCGCCGCAACGACCGCGAGCAGGAGCCGCCGGGAACTGAGTGTCGCACGCATCGGTTGAGTCCGTTGGTGATCTGTGAATCCGAGTTGGGGTCGTCCGGCCGCGCCCGCACTCACTTGGGCGTCGGGGCCGGTGTCGGCGTGGGGGCCGCGGCCTTGGGCTGGGCGCCGAGGGTCATCTCGATCGTCTGGAGCGCCTCGCCGCGCCGCACCTCGATGCGGACCACCTGGCCGGGCCGGGTATTCTTCTTGAGCCACGTGTGGAACACGTTGATGCTCGCGACCGGCTCGCCGTCGACGAAGCTCACCAGGTCGTCGGGCCGCAGCCCGGCCTTCGCGGCGGGCGACTCGGGGACCACGTCCTCGACGTAGGCCGGCGTGCGGTCGAGGATGTTCGGCACGAAGATGATGCCGTGGTACCCGCCCTCGCCCAGCACGGTCTTCGGCCGCGTCACGTTCTTGTACTTCCCCTGCATGCCCAGCGCGACGAAGTCGGGCATCGTCACGGTCGTGACCTTCTCCTCGTCCTTCTCCTTGCCGTCCTTGTCCTTCGTCTTCACGATCTCCTTGATGTCCACCTTCGCGGTGACCGGGATCGCGTAGTTCATCCAGGTGTCGCTGAGGCTGTTCTTGATCTCGCGGCCGACGACGCCGATCAACTCGCCCTTGCGGGTGAGCAGCGCGCCGCCGGCGGCCCCGGGGTTGTTGGTGATCGCGTCCACGACGTACACGTCGCCGGTGTACGGGAACTCGAACACGCCGCGGCGGCCGGCCAGCTTGGTGCGGGCCATCACCACGCCCCGCTGGAGGCTCAGCGGCTCGTCGCGGAGCGCGATCTCGAAGGTGTTGGTCAGGGCGAGCACCCAGTCGCCGGTCTCGGCCGGGGGCCGCTTGGCGGCGGCGGCGAAGTCGAAGTAGTCGAGGTTCAGGCCGGTCGGCTCCTCGATCTTCTTGCCCTCGACGCGGATCTTGATGATCGCCGCGTCGAGTTCCGGCTCGACGGCGAGCACCTGGGCCTTGAGCCGCTGGCCGTCGTACAGGTGGACGACGAGTTCCGACGTGTCGAGCAGTTGGCTCGCGGCCGTGAGGACGTGGCCGTCGGGGCTGATGATGATGCCGGTGCCGTAGTTGTTGAGCCGGGAGAACCCGCCGGCCCCGAACACCTTCACCATCTTCTGGTTGGCCCTCTCGGCGACCTCGTTGAACGGGTCCGCCGCACGGGCCGGGGCCGCCGCGAACGGGGCGACCAGCGCCGCCGCCAGGAACCAGGTACTGTGTCGCGTCATGGGTGCGTTCGGGTCGTGTGCGGTGACGCCCCCCGCCGCGACGGGGGGCTCGGGCAGGGTCACTTCTTGCCGAGGGTGTACTTGGCGACGGTCAGGACCGCGTACCGCTTGTCCTTGAACCGGACCTCGATCCGGTGCGGGAGCTGCTTGCCGTCGACCGGCTTGTAGTCCGAGAGGAACACCTCGCACGGGTCCTCGTAATCCTTGTCGGTGAACGTCTCGAACCCGAGGAGTTGGTGGTCCCTGGTCGAGAAGAACCACTTGCACTCGGTCGAGCCGTGCTTGGTCTTCAGGACGTCGGCGTCGACCCGCAGGGCGGCCAGCGACTTGGGGGCCGAGCCGTCGGCCGGGTACGGGTAGAACGGCTCGGTGCCGCCGTGCGCGAACAGCCCCTCGAACCCCTTCGCGCCGGTCGTCAGGAGCCGGTGCCACTGGTACAGCGCGAGCATCAGCCCGCCGCTGCCGATCGGCTCGGACTGGAGCCGGCGGTCGGTGTCCTTGAGCGGCGCGAGCGTGCTCTCGATGTTCAGCTTCAGCTTCACGAGCGGGTCGCCGTCCTTGACCTCGGAGACCTCGAACCGGAAGTCGCCCCTCCGCTCGCCCATCTCGTACCGGCCCTCGCCGGCCCAGGTGCCGGTGTCGGCCGCGAAGTCGCCGTGCTTCTTGAACTCGCCGACGAGCTTGTCCCGCTCCAGCTCGTTGAAGTACCAGTTCGCGTACCCCTTCTTGGGCACGTACATCTTCGCCGTCTCGCCGCTCCCGGCCGGCCCCTTCTTGGGAACGATCTTCGGGGCGGGCGGGGCCGGGGCGTCCTTCTTGTCCGGCGTCTCCTTCTCGGTCGCCATGTTCCCCATGAGGCGGACGAGCGTCTCGCGGCGGTCGTTGTTCCGCCGCACGGACAGGGGCACCCGCCACTCCTTCGGGAAGATGCCGAGGATGTTCTTGTACTGGTTCGTGCTGGTGACCGGCCGGCCGGCGAAGCTCACGAGCTGGTCGCCCTCCGCGAGCCCGCGGCGCTCGGCGTCGGACCCGTCGAGGACCTGCTTGACGACCATCTGGCTCAGCGGGGCGTCCTCGGCCGCGGAGCCGACGGCGGCCCCGAGGGTGGCGTGGTCGGTGTCGATCCCGGCCCGCATGTGGCCCAGGAAGTTTTTGATCTGGTTGATCGAGATCGCGTACCCGACGCCGGAGTTCACCCGCCCCCGCTTCTCGAACGAGCCGCGGCCGTTGATGCCGATGAGCTCGCCCTGCATGTTGAACAGCGGGCCGCCCGAGTTCCCGGGGTTGATCGACGTCTCGATCTGGATGCAGTCGGTGTACTCGAGGAGCCCCTTCCCCTCGGGCGGCTGGTACCGGTTCGTGCCGCTCACGACGCCGTAGGTGACGGTCGGGGTGAAGTCCATCGCCAGCGAGAACGGGTTGCCCATCGCCAGCGACCAGTCGCCGATCCTCACCTTGTCGCTGTCGCCCATCGCGACGAACGGGAACGGCTTGCCCTTCTCCTTGGGCACCAACTTGATGAGCGACACGTCGCCGACCTTGTCGGTCCCGACCAGCACGGCGTCGTACAGCACGCCGTCGGCGAGCCCGGCCTGCATGAGCGGGCCGGTCGGCTGGACGACGTGGAAGTTGGTGAGCGCGTACCCGTCGGGCGAGATGACGACGCCGGAGCCGACCCCCTGCCCGCCCTGCATGCACACCGCGACGACCGCCGGGGCCACCTTCTTGATGGCGGCGATCCGCTGCGTCTGCGCGTCGACGACGGACTTGTCGAGTTCGATCGGGGCGGCGATGGCGGTAAGCGCCACGGTCGCGGCGAGGGCCGCGGGCACCGCGGCGGCCAGAACGGGCCGGGTCAGGTGTCGGAGCATGTGGCAGTCTTCCCGCTGGAAATCAGTGTCGCGTGTTGGTTCACTTCTGGACGCGGGCGTCGGCGAGGACCACCCGGTTGCCGTTCACGGCGAGGTCGGCCTCGACGATCACCCGGAGCTGCTTCACGCCCTTCACGTCGAGGACGACCGGCCGCGGCTTGTCCTTCCGCTTGATCGACTCGGCGAACACGGGCCGGCCGTCGGCCTCGATGGTCACCTTCGCTTCGAGGTTCGCGTCGGGCGACTGCTCGGGCAGACCGACGAGCGCCTTGAACTCGCGGTAGTCGCCGCCGATGTTGAACGTCAGCACGGTGTCGGGGGCGACGACGATCCCCTTGACGAACGCATCGGCCCCGAGCTTGAGGGGCTCGCCGGAGACGCCGCGGTCGCGGGTGTACGGGGCGACCGGGTTGAGCCGCAGCCCCTTCTCGTCGGGCGGCACCTCGGGCGCGTCGACCTGCGGGTCGAGGTCCGAGAGGTACGCCACGTTCCCCTGGGCGTAGTCGAACTTCGCGAGCGCCGCGGCCGACGGGTACTTCACCACCACGCCGGCCACGGTCGTGACGGTCGCCCCCTCGGACCCGAACTCCACCGACTGCGCGACGAGCGAGTTGCCGAACACGTCGAGCACCTTGCACAGCGTCGGCGGCACCTGCGCCGGAACGGCCTGCGAGAACACGAGCCCGCCGGTCGCCCGCGACAGCAGCAGGGTGTCGGTCCCGCCGCCCTCCTTCTCGAACGTCAGCTTGGTCCCCGCGTCGTCGCCGCCGAGGATCGTGCCCTGCACGAAGTTCAGCCCCTCGGGCTCGCGGACGACGTACAGGTCGCGCTTGCCGCGGCTGCTGAGGACCTTCTTCCACGCGTCGCGGTTCTTCTGGTCCTCGGCCCCCCGCATCACGGAGAAGACCGCGGTGAGCGGCAGGTCCACGGCGGGCGGCGCGACGCCGGCCGGCGCGGTGGCGAACTCGAACTCGACCTTCTTGCCCTTGATGAACAGCTTGCCGCCGCGGAGCGTCGAGCCGTCGGTCAACTCGATCTCGTTGACCCGGGCGTCCTTGGGGACCGGCGCGACCTTGGCCCCGAGGTCGATCACCACGATGTCCTTGCCGGCGACGACAGCCTTCGCCTCGCCCGCGAGCAGGGTCGCGCCCGTCGCGTCTATGGCGACGACCTTGCCGGTCAGCTTCTTGCCGGCGGTGGTGGTGATGTCGTCGGCGGAGGCGACCGCGGCGGCCGCGGCGAAGAGGAGCGCGAACAGGGGCCGGCGGGTGAACGGCATGGCCGGTGTCTCACGGGTGCGGTTCGGGCGGGGACAGGGGTCCCTATCGTCGGAGCCGTCGGGGTGCGAAGCGGGCGGGCGGCGACCGCGTTGGTGCGGTCGCCGCCCGGGTCGGTCAGGTGCGATCGGTCGCGGCCGGGGTCACTTGTACCCGTGGATCTTGTTCAGCGACTTGAAGTACTCGTCGATCATCTGCTTGTACTTCTGCGGCTGGTCGCGGGTGATGTCCTCGACGATCTTGGCCCGCTTCTCCGGCGGGAGCCCGCCCCACTGCTCGGCGATCTGGCGGAGCTGCTTCTCGTCCACCGTGCCCTTGCCGCTGCCGCCCATGATCATGCTGTCGGCGGCGTTCTGGGTCGGGTTCGTCTGGTTGCCCGGGGAGTTGCCGGGGGGGCCGCCCGGGGGGCCGCCGCCGGGGCAGTTGCCGCCGTTGGGCGGGCCGTCGCCGGGCTTGTTCTTGTTCTCCAGCTCCTTGATGAGTTCGTCGAGCCGGAACACGATCTTCTTCTGGATGTCCTGGGTCTTCTCGCCGGCGCGGGCCAGCTCGAGCCGGCGGCCGCTGTTGTCCATCAGCCGCTCGATGTTCGAGAGCGCCTTCGGGTCGGGCGACCAGTTCTGCATCTCGAAGAACATCAGCGTGGCGACCATCTTGTACCGGTCTGGGGCGTCGGCCACGTCGTCGAGGAGCTTGACGATCGAGCCCGTGGCCGGCTCCTTCCGCATGGTCGCGTGCTCGGACACGGCCTTGAAGAAGTAGAACGCGGCCGGGTCGACGGCGGCCTCGGGGGTGGTGACCGAGTTCAGCGCCTCGAGCGCCTCCTCGTACACCTTCTTGCTCGCGGCGGCCTTCGCGAACGCGACGACCACGTTGGTGCGGAAGAAGGCGTCCTGCGTCGCGTCCTTCAGCAGCCCGGGGATCTCGGTCGGGGCCGGGGCGTCCGGCTTGCGGACGTTGGCCAGGATCGTGGCGGCCTCGGTGTTGCCGAGGGCCAGCGAGTCGGCCGTGCGGTCGAGGACGGTCCGGCCCTCGTCCTTCCACACCTCGTCGAACGCCTTCTGGTCGAACTTGTTCACCGACTTGAGCCACGCCTCGACCTTGGCCTTGGCGGCCTCGGGGGTCGCGGCCCGCAGGGTGCTGAACCCGAACGTCGGCTTCTTGGCCGCGGGGTCGGCGGCGAACGCCGGGGCGGCGTCCACCGCGGCGAGGCCCGTCGAGAGGACGGCCGCCGCGACTAACTTCCGGATCACCACGGGAAACCTCCTCAGGAGTGAGCGACGGACGCGGGGAGTTTTGTGTACCGCCCCGGCGCGAGCGGGCCTCGGGGCGGTCGTACCAGATAGACGAGTCACCTCGGGAGAGCTAACCGTCGATCCAGCGTATCTTGCAACTGTTACAGAAGCAAGGATTTGCGCCACGTGTGACGGAGCGAGTCGGGGGGGGGGGTTGCCAGTGGTGCCCCCCCCCCCCCCACCAAAACAAAAACCACCAAAAGCGCA